>NZ_JAKTID010000026.1:0-2070 GCF_027854795.1 Acinetobacter sp. AOR34_HL
TTTCTAAGCTGCCTGTATGGCAGTGAACAGTTCTCCAGTAGGGACGTGTGATATGTAAATTTTCTAAGCTGCCTGTATGGCAGTGAACAATGGGTAATTGAGTTTGTCCGAGCAATCTTCTTTCTAAGCTGCCTGTATGGCAGTGAACTTCGTGCAGCAACGGTATTTGAACAATTGAATTTTCTAAGCTGCCTGTATGGCAGTGAACATATTCATAATCATTTACAGCAGAGCCGTATTTTTCTAAGCTGCCTGTATGGCAGTGAACTTTTTCTAATGGTCGTTGGTATGAAGCTAAATTTTCTAAGCTGCCTGTATGGCAGTGAACGAGTATGATTGACATAGTCTGCGAGTTGTTCGTTTCTAAGCTGCCTGTATGGCAGTGAACACCAAGCAGAGAAGTCTAATTCCCAGTGGATATTTCTAAGCTGCCTGTATGGCAGTGAACTTAATTCCTTTTTCTAGCTCTAATGTTTACATTTTCTAAGCTGCCTGTATGGCAGTGAACCATCAACAATAAAAAATATTGTTATTGCTTTATTTCTAAGCTGCCTGTATGGCAGTGAACCAGTGCCTTCGACACCGATTTTGATTTGAATTTTTCTAAGCTGCCTGTATGGCAGTGAACAAAAAGATAGGGGCGAAAGCCCCTTTCTTTATTTTCTAAGCTGCCTGTATGGCAGTGAACTGATGAAATGACCGAGCCTGCCGCAATTTGACTTTTCTAAGCTGCCTGTATGGCAGTGAACCTGAAGTGTTGGACGAGATTAACCAAAATGGATTTCTAAGCTGCCTGTATGGCAGTGAACTTCACATCATTCACATGGTTGCTGTATTGATTTTTCTAAGCTGCCTGTATGGCAGTGAACCTTATCTAGGAACCACATATAGTTTTTATGTATTTCTAAGCTGCCTGTATGGCAGTGAACAACTTGGTACATGATGTGATCGGTCTTTGCATTTTCTAAGCTGCCTGTATGGCAGTGAACCCTGAAGCAACCCAGTTAGATGGGTCTATAGCTTTCTAAGCTGCCTGTATGGCAGTGAACCAAAGATTAGATCTTGGAAAAAACGTCATGAATTTCTAAGCTGCCTGTATGGCAGTGAACATCAAAAGCTGAACAATGGGCAACATCAATTTTTTCTAAGCTGCCTGTATGGCAGTGAACCCATGTTAGATCATGAGCTATCAGAAGCACATTTTCTAAGCTGCCTGTATGGCAGTGAACATGGATTTTCGATTCAAGGTTTAAAAAACGTTTTTCTAAGCTGCCTGTATGGCAGTGAACAGACCGAAGCCCTAAAGAATTGCAGTTCATTATTTCTAAGCTGCCTGTATGGCAGTGAACGACGAGCAATGTAAAACAGCCTTTTACATCAGTTTCTAAGCTGCCTGTATGGCAGTGAACTAGATATTAAAGGCCATAAAGTTGATGGCTATTTTCTAAGCTGCCTGTATGGCAGTGAACAGTTCTCCAGTAGGGACGTGTGATATGTAAATTTTCTAAGCTGCCTGTATGGCAGTGAACAATGGGTAATTGAGTTTGTCCGAGCAATCTTCTTTCTAAGCTGCCTGTATGGCAGTGAACTTCGTGCAGCAACGGTATTTGAACAATTGAATTTTCTAAGCTGCCTGTATGGCAGTGAACATATTCATAATCATTTACAGCAGAGCCGTATTTTTCTAAGCTGCCTGTATGGCAGTGAACTTTTTCTAATGGTCGTTGGTATGAAGCTAAATTTTCTAAGCTGCCTGTATGGCAGTGAACGAGTATGATTGACATAGTCTGCGAGTTGTTCGTTTCTAAGCTGCCTGTATGGCAGTGAACACCAAGCAGAGAAGTCTAATTCCCAGTGGATATTTCTAAGCTGCCTGTATGGCAGTGAACTTAATTCCTTTTTCTAGCTCTAATGTTTACATTTTCTAAGCTGCCTGTATGGCAGTGAACCATCAACAATAAAAAATATTGTTATTGCTTTATTTCTAAGCTGCCTGTATGGCAGTGAACCAGTGCCTTCGACACCGATTTTGATTTGAATTTTTCTAAGCTGCCTGTATGGCAGTGAACA
>NZ_JAKTID010000027.1:0-34801 GCF_027854795.1 Acinetobacter sp. AOR34_HL
GCCATCTTGCCGGCGTAAGATGGCACAACAGGCAGTTGCCCAGCATGCCATTAGTATTCGTTTGGCTTGTAAAGCATTTGGCATTAGTGAAACCTGCTACCGCTATCAAGCCAAACTCAGCGATGACAATGCACTCATTGCTGAACAGCTCATTGAACTCACTGAGGAAAATTCCGATTGGGGCTTTGGTTTGTGCTTCTCGTATTTACGGCATGTTGAGAGTTGCTGCTGGAATCACAAGCGGGTTTACCGCATTTACTGTGAGTTGGCACTGAATCTGCGTATTAAACCGAGAAGAAGACTAAAACGGCATGCGCCTGAACCATTGAAAGAACCAATCCGAGAAAATCAGGTTTGGTCATTAGATTTTATGCATGATCAGCTTTCCGATGGTCGCAAGTTTCGATTATTGAATGTGATTGATGATTACCGCCGCGAAGGCCTAGCCATTGAAGCAGGGTTCTCATTGCCCACAATCAGGGTTATTCGTACGTTGAATCAATTGCTGGAGTGGAGAGAAAAACCGTTAGTGATCCGATGCGATAATGGTCCCGAATTTATCAGTCACGAATTTGTGCGCTGGGCTACTGAGCACGGTATTCGTATTGAATATATTCAACCGGGTAAGCCACAGCAGAATGCGTATATTGAACGCTATAATCGGACCATACGTTATAGTTGGCTGAGCAAGCATTTATTTGATACTTTGGATGAAGTACAAGATTATGCAACAAACTGGTTGTGGCATTACAACCATGAAAGACCACATCAAGCTAACAAAGGAAAGCCACCTCTAATGGCTGCTTAACCTCTACTTTTAACTTCGTTTATTTATGGGAGGATTACCCTATGATTACGCTTAGTTAAAATTGCAAGGCATTTAACCCTAAATTTTGTCATTTTATGCTACTTGACCGAGATTAGTATTGGTGATAATTTAATCAACAAGGAAGTCATATACTATTTAGGATTAAAGAGAAATCTTTCCTAAATGAACAAAGATATGACAACCTGAATACACAGCTAACAACGAACGAAACAATTTTGATTGTTTTTAAAAATGTTCAAGGTTGTAGAAAAGCCCGTTAATCGGGCTTTTTTAATGCCAATTTTTAAAAGAAAATCTAAGCTATATTTGGGAACAAAAATTAGAGTAGCAATAGGGGATTGTGGTGCTGATATTGATTATTTTAGTCTTTACTATTGGTTTGGTTTTCTTAATCTTATTAGCGAAGAAAGTTAAGTCTATACAGGATAATGCTGATTATAGTCACTCATATTCTTCAACAACTTCCGCATCTAATTCATATCAGGAACATGACGATCGGCATTCTGATGAATGTCGTTCTAGTGATGAATCAAATTCGGATACTAACAGTTGTGATAGTAGTAATCATGATTAAAAAAACTCGTACCTCAGAGGGAGAGATACGAGTTAAACTTCGACTTATGGTAGGTCAAACCAAATCATTTGGGCATCTTCAAGCCCCTTGATTGTTGCAGTCTCATCAAATAGTAAAGCATCGCCAGCTTTTACATGATGATCAGCAATCATAACTTCACCAGAAACCACGTGAACATAGTTCACTTTTTTCGTTGCTGTGATTTCTAATTGTTGATCCTTCTCAAGTACAGCTGTTTTTACTTCAGCATTTTGACGAATCAACATTGGTGCAGATTCATCGCCTGCGATTAGATGCCATTGGTTAGGATGATCCTTTGGGTTGAGCTGAATTTGCTGATAAGTTGGTGCAGCATTTTGAACATTTGGTTGAATCCAAATCTGTAATAGATGTACTGCTTTATCATGCTTATTCATTTCACTATGGGTTACACCTGTACCCGCACTCATTAATTGCCATTCACCTGCATTAATTTGACCTTCATTACCCATACTATCTTTATGAGAAATGGTGCCATCTAGTACACAGGTTAGAATTTCCATATTGTCATGCGGATGCGTACCAAAACCATTATGTGCTGCAATCGTATCGTCATTAATTACACGTAATGCACTCACACCCATGTATTTCGGATTGTACCAGCTACCAAATGAGAAACTATGGTAAGTATCTAACCAGCCAGCTTTTACATGACCGCGATTTTCACTACGATGTAGATAAGCATTCATCTTTCATCTCCTAATTCTTATGTTTTGCTTGAAAGTAATAATATCGATTCATAATGGTTATAAATAGTCTTTAATTGCGACATATTGTTCTATTTATGGAATGATTGTTTATTAAGGATCTTTATTGAGTTATTAAAAAAGGCTGAATATTATATTCAGCCTTTTCTGTAAGATAATTTACTTATCAATCGCTTACTTTGATTTGCTTTCCAATTGAGGAATTGCAGAACCTTGACCAACAGCAAGTAAACCTGTTTCTGTGTAGATACCAAGTTTTGCACGTGTATCGGTAATGTCGAGGTTACGCATCGTTAACTGACCGATACGATCCATTGGTGTAAACATTGAATCACCTTTCTCCATTGTTAAACGCTCAGCTTCATAAGTGAGGTTAGGAGATTCGGTATTCATAATCGTGTAATCATTACCACGACGTAATTCTAAAGTGACAGTACCAGTAATCGCTTTAGCTACCCAACGTTGTGCTGTTTCACGAAGCATAAGCGCTTGAGAATCGAACCAACGACCTTGGTAAAGTAGACGACCTAAACGTAAACCGTTGATACGATATTGTTCAATCGTGTCTTCGTTATGAATACCTGTAACTAAGCGCTCATAAGCGATATGCAATAGAGCCATACCAGGCGCTTCATAAATACCACGAGATTTTGCTTCGATGATACGGTTTTCAATTTGGTCAGACATACCAAGACCATGACGACCACCGATACGGTTAGCTTCTAAGATCAGCTCAACAGGATCTTCAATACGCTGGCCATTTAATGCAACAGGGAAACCTTCTTCAAAAGTAATTGATACTTCTTCTGCATCAATTTTTACATCTTCTTTCCAGAAAGCAACGCCCATAATTGGGTCTACGATCTTGATACCTGCATTGAGGTATTCTAAATCCTTAGCTTCGTGAGTAGCACCCAACATATTAGAGTCAGTTGAATACGCTTTTTCCTTTGACATTTTATAGTCAAAACCGTTGTCGATGAGGAACTGTGACATTTCCGCACGACCGCCTAACTCATCAATAAAGGTTTGGTCTAACCACGGTTTGTAGATTTTTAGAGCTGGATTGGTCAATAAACCATAACGATAGAAACGTTCAATATCGTTACCTTTATAAGTAGAACCATCACCCCAGATGTTCACATCATCTTCTTTCATTGCTGTCACAAGCATAGTACCTGTTACTGCACGACCTAAAGGTGTTGTGTTGAAATATGGTACTCCGCCAGTGCTAATATGGAAGGCACCACATTGAATTGCAGCAATACCTTCAAGAGCAAGTTGTAAACGACAATCGATTAATCGAGCTTTGACTGCACCGTATTGTTCAGCTTTCTTTGGAATAGCATCATAGTCATCTTCATCAGGTTGACCTAAGTTTGCTGTATAAGCATAAGGTTCCGCACCTTTTTGCTTCATCCACAATAAAGCTGCTGAAGTATCGAGACCACCAGAAAAGGCAATCCCAACTTTTTTGCCTACAGGTACGTGCTGCAAGATAGTTGCATTATCAGTCATTGCTTGTCCTAACGTTTATTAGTAAAGACCCCGAATAGGTGGTCTTGAGAATAAAAAATCAGAGCTATTGTAACACTTTTCATTGAGCTTGTTTTCCTCAAAGAAAAACTAAGCAGAAAAATTATGTGCGCTTTCATGTGGAATATTGAATTTTTAAGATGTAAATCATAACGGTTACATTTGTTTTGACTTTAGTGTCAGCATTTTCTTAAAAAAAGTCATAAACACGTATAAAAATTCAGTTAAAGTACTATGCAACAAGTTGCAAAACCAATAAATATAGAAGGAATACCATGACTAGCTATGCAAATATCTTAAAACCATTACATTTGGGTTTTACGACCATTAAAAACCGTGTTGTGATGGGTTCAATGCACTCTGGTTTAGAAGACCGTTTTTTTAACTATCCTAAACTTGCAGCTTATTTTGGTGAGCGTGCAAAAGGGGGCGTTGGTCTTATTATCACTGGTGGTATTTCTCCAAACCGTCAAGGTTGGTTATTGCCAGCGGGTGGTACGATGAATAGCTTGGTGGATATTCCTCATCATCGTCTTGTTACTCACGCTGTGCATAAGCATGGTTCAAAAATTCTTATGCAGATTTTGCATTCTGGTCGTTATGGATATCATCCATTTTCAGTTTCTTCTTCGCCAATTCAAGCACCAATTAACCCATTTAAACCACGTCAAATGTCAGATTCACAAATTCTGGCTACAATTGATGACTATGCACGCTGTGCAAGCCTAGCTAAAAAAGCAGGGTATGACGGTGTTGAAATCATGGGTTCAGAGGGATATTTAATCAACCAATTCCTTAGCAGCCACGTGAACAAGCGCACCGATCGCTGGGGTGGTGATATTGAAAACCGTATGCGTTTTCCTGTGGAAATTGTAAAAGCAATCCGTGCCAAAGTGGGTGAGAAGTTCATTATCTGCTTCCGTTTATCCATGCTGGATCTCGTGCATGACGGAAATACAATGCAGGAAGTGATCGTAGTAGCAAAGGCACTTGAAAAAGCAGGCGTGACTTTATTAAATACAGGGATTGGCTGGCATGAAGCACGTATCCCAACGATTGTCACTTCTGTGCCTCGTGCTGCATTTGTAGACTATACTGCTCATGTTAAACAGCATGTTTCTGTTCCAATCATTGCTTCAAACCGTATTAATATGCCTGATGTTGCAGAAGAAATTATTGCTTCAGGTAAAGCAGATATGGTGCAAATGGCAAGACCATTTTTAGCTGATCCATACTGGGTAAATAAAACTGCAACCAATCGTGTAGATGAGATTAATACCTGTATCGCCTGTAACCAAGCATGTTTAGATCATGCGTTTAAAAATCAACGTGTGAGTTGTTTAGTTAATCCACAAGCGTGTTATGAAACTGAATTGGTTTATATTAAAACTAAAAAACCAAAACGTATTGCTGTGGTAGGTGGTGGTGTTGCTGGAATGTCAGCAGCTACAGTCGCTGCAAGTCGTGGTCATGCAGTGACGTTGTTTGAAGCAAGTGATGATGTTGGTGGTCAATTTAACTTAGCGAAAGTTGTCCCAGGAAAAGAAGAATTCCATGAGACGATTCGTTACTTTAAAGTTCAACTTAAACAAACTGGAGTTGATTTACGTTTGAACACTCGCGTAAATCGTGAACAACTTGAACGTGAAGGTTTTGATGAAGTTATCGTGGCAACAGGTGTTGTTCCTCGTGCTTTAAAAATTCAGGGCAGTACTGCTTCACAAGTTTTATCTTATGCTGAAGTTTTAAGAGGCGCTGAAGTTGGGCATAAAGTCGCAGTTATTGGCGCGGGTGGTATTGGTTTCGATGTGTCAGAATTTTTGTTAAAGCCACCGCATCAGCCTCAACCACAACCTTTAGCTGAATGGCAGCGTGAATGGGGTGTTGATCCAAATCCAGACTATATTTCTGAAGGTGGAACTCAACGTCCTGAAGTGGAAATGCCAGTTCGTCAAATTTATTTATTACAACGTAAAACGACACCTCTAGGTATCGGTTTAGGTAAAACATCTGGTTGGGTTCATCGAGCACAACTCAAAAAACATGCAGTACGTATGTTAAGAGGCGTTCAATATAAATCTGTGACTGATGAAGGATTGTGGATCGAGCATAATGGTCATGATCAGTTATTGCGTGTTGATACGATCGTGGTATGTGCTGGTCAAGAATCTGTAAAAGATTTGATGCCAAAAGAAGGTGAGAATACCTTTGCTAATTATCATATTATTGGTGGTGCAAAGCTTGCTGCTGAGCTTGATGCAAAACGTGCGATTCGTGATGGTGCTGAATTAGCAGCAAAACTTTGATAATTGATGAAACATTATGCATTTGAATACATTGCAGTTAAATTTTTCTTGAATAAAGGAATCAAGCTTTGTATTCTTACGCACATGGAAGCGTGGCAGAGCGGTTTAATGCACCGGTCTTGAAAACCGACGAGGGTGTGAGTCCTCCGTGAGTTCGAATCTCACCGCTTCCGCCAAATTTTAAGATAAGCCCTTGTATTTGCAAGGGCTTATTTTTTGTCTGTGTTTTTACCCCTCAACCTACCCCTCATCAAATTTTGGATTGGATTGATTTCTTTTGGTGGTATGTGGAAGATTAAGGAATATAGTTTAATAAGCTGTATTTAAATCTAACTAAATTCTTATTCAAACATTTTTTAATTATAAATATTTTCACTCCCCATCTATTTAGCTTGCTTGACGCTCTACAGCGTGCAGATTATCCTTAGTCTGCTGACCTACATCGTCAGCGGGTTTTGACAGACCCATTAACAAAGACAATATGTGAAATCTGATTTTGCATGTTGTGGACCCGTTCGTCCCCCTTCTTTGCGGTAGGGCGGAGGGGGGACGCGCTTGCGCGTGCTGGTTTCTTTGTTACCAGTCTGTCAACCCTCTTTCGTTCTGCCACCATCAATTGACAGTGATTTGGCAGGATTCTTTTAAAACAAAGGAGTACGCCATGCGCTTACATCAATACTGTCTTTTATATTTCTCTTTTTTATGTGTGCCCGATCTACACCACAGGGGTAATGTGACCTGATGCTGTGTATTTCATGCATTGCTGTGTCGATCACTTTCTAAGAATAAAACTTTTTCAATTACATATTACCGATATGAAGATGAATCTCTCATGCTGTTTTGAGGGGCGTAGATTTGTGTGCTTTATCGTCTATAACACTTCAAAAAAACATAGATATTCATTCCAATATTTATGACATGGGGAACACTGTGTCTGATTAAGACCAAGACCAGTGATGCCTATAAAAAAGAGAAAATGATGATGTTTAAAACTTTCCTAAAAACGACCCTGATTTCATCACTACTTGCAGGCGCCTCATTGGCGCAGGCAGGCTGGTTTGCACAAGCCAGTGAATCCTACCTTGTTCAAGCACGTCATACAGGCGGTGGGGTTTATCAATGTCTTTATAAAACCAATCCTGGCAACCGTGGTTGGCGTAATTTTACGGTGAACTTTCAAGGTGGTTGTCCACGCTTTGTTCACTTTAATGCGCAGAATGGTCAAGTCACTGTGCCCAACTAAATGAGGGGAACATTCAAATGACCCAAAAAACCATATTGGGCTTGGCAGCAATCTTAGCCCTGACCTTGATCAGCATCGCAGGCTTCTACTTCTTTAGCCCCAAACATGTAACTGAAAAAATGGTTCCAGCCAGTACTTCTGAGGTCAGCTCTGCACAACCTTTAGAATCTGCCAATTCAGAAGCAGTATCCACTGAGATTGCAGCAGCAGAAGTGGATGGGATTGATGTCAAAGAATTGACCACGGGAAGCAAAAGTCTGAGTCCATCAGATCATGAGCCTGAGCTGCTGAGTTTTGAGTTTGATCAAAACCTTAAGGCTGTGGATACCTTACTGTCGATGCTGCCTTATGATGAACTGCCTGAATTTGAGCAGGATAATATAGACAAGTATCAACGCTATATCTTTGCCAAAGCTGCAAAAGATACAGGCAAATCAGTGCAAGACTTTAGCTTGCAAGAACATGGCGCACTGGAGTCGGAGCAAGCGGGTAATCGCTACTACGTTTATAAATTTGATAACGGCACAGACTGTGAAATCCATTTGGCCAGCATTGATTTAAATACAGGCGATTATGGCGTGAGCTATAACTACTGCTAAGGATGAACTAGATGAAGCAACTTTTAAAACCCTTACTCCTCGCAGTGACTACAACGACAGGCATCATGTTGAGTGGCTGTAATGCAGGTCTTGATCCAAACACGTTTACGGTCGAACTCGATGTAATTGATACCAGTAACTGGTATGCCCAAAATCAATCCGCTACGGTATTGACCATCCGTTCCAATATTGCAGAGCCTATCGATGTCAGCCATGTTTCTGTCAATCATGGACAATGTCGTTATGAAGGCTATCGTCGATCATTGGAATATCCGCAGCATTTTAAGATGGGGCAACGTTTAAGACTAAAATTAACAGACTGTAGCTACAGTAATGTGGTGCAGGTTGATGTCGAAACAGATAAAGGCACTGCAAGCTATAGCTTTCAATAACCGTCTTGCATTCTAAATGTTAAAACACAGCATTTAAATTTAGATGAAACACCAAATCAAACCGTGTCCTCAATGGGCACGGTTTTTTTATGCCCTCAATTCAGCTTTTCGTACCCAATTCATTTAACAAGGAATATTCAATGTCCTTAATTCAATGCCCCTATTGTCAGTCCACCCATGTCAGACAGACTGATTCAAGTCATGCAAACGCCAACTATTTCGAACAACTGCAACGCTGTATTTCACCGACACAGATGGCGCTGTTCGGCATGCAGCTTGCCAAAAAGGCAGGATTCCCGCCTTTTACAGGCGCAGCCATCGGTGTTGTGGTGGGTGGTGTATTGGTTATTGTCAGTCAGTACTGCTATGAAAAATTTTACAGCAATGCCGAGCAGTATCTCTGTTTGGATTGCCAACAAGCGTTTGCATGGGTGCCGTAATCGCATCTCTGACTTTACACGGTTACATCTTTGAATAGATGGATTGTTTAAACCCTTACAGCACATTTCTGCATCTTTACATCTTTCACTTTTATTTGAGGAATAATCAAAATGGCACATCAACTTGAACAAATGGCGTATGTCGGACAAACCCCGTGGCATGGTCTGGGCAATCAACTTAGCCAAAACCAACCGATTGAAGTCTGGGCCAAGCAAGCAGGTATGGACTGGCGCATTGAATCATCCAATGTCAGCTACATGGCTCAAAACTCACGTGGACAAAGCATCATCATGCCGTATGAGGAACAGCGGGTATTGTACCGTTCAGATACTCATGCGCCTTTATCGGTGGTGAGTCAGCGTTATCAAGAAGTCCAACCGATGGAAATTCTGGAGTTCTACCGTGACCTGACCGAACAATCGGGGTTTGAGTTGGAAACTGCGGGTGTCTTAAAAGGTGGGAAAAAGTTCTGGGCCTTGGCACGTACAGGCCAAACAGCAGAATTGAAAGGTGGGGATGTCAGCAATGGCTATATTCTGCTAGCAACCGCATGTGACGGTACGTTGGCGACCACAGCACAATTCACCAATATCCGTGTGGTGTGTAACAACACTTTAGCCATTGCCTTGCGTGGACAGAGTTCCAATGCAGGCGTGGTCAAAGTACCCCACAGTACCAAGTTTGATGCTGATAAAGTCAAAGATCAACTTGGTATTTCAGTGAAAACATGGTACGACCACATGTATGAAATGAAACAACTCACCCAGCGTAAAGTCACGCAGAAAGAAGCAGCGGCTTATTTTGATGCGGTATTTAACAACAATAGCCTAAGTGCGATGGAACAGGAGGATAACATTATTCAGTACTACCGTAATGTCGCGTCTCAAGCCAATCCACAACCCAATAAAACTGAACCGAATGGACGTGCCATGACCAAAGTCATGAATATGTTTAATGGGCAGGGACGTGGAGCAGACTTATCTTCAGCCAAAGACACCGCCTATGGATTACTTTGTGCAATCACCGAATTTGTAGATCATGAACGTCGTGCGATGAGTACTGATCACCGCCTTGACTCTGCTTGGTTTGGTGCAGGGGCAGCATTGAAACAACGGGGATTGGAGCAGGCTTTACATTTAGCCGCTTAAGCTTGATTTAATCTTTAGACTTTATCATTAGAGCATCTGATCAGCACGATCATGTGTCCTCCTCATTAACGATCCCTCTTTGCCACATCTTCGGATGTGGCTTTTTTTATGCCGTTTTAAAATCAATGATAGAAGGATAAATCCATGAATCAGATTATAAACCCAACAGTAACGTCTCAATCTCAGTATTTACCAACTGTAGCCAATGACAAGCTTAAACAAAGTCAATCAGGTTCAAAACGTAGTTTAAATGCCAAACGTCTGATCAACACCAAACAATTGGACTATCAGGCATGGCTGGAAGTGCGTAAACAGGGAATAGGCAGCAGTGATGCCGCAGCTGCCTGTGGCTTAAATCCTTATATGTCGATGCTAGAACTGTGGATGATTAAAACAGGACGGGTACAGCAAAATATTGAAGATGAAAGCTCAGGACACGCACCTTTATATTGGGGCAAGCAATTGGAACCCTTGGTCGCAGAATACTACAGCATGCACACCAACCATAAAGTCCGCCGGGTCAATGCGGTGTTACAGCATCCTGATCCTGACAAAGCCTTTATGTTGGCAAACCTGGATTATGCCGTGGTGGGCAATGAAGACGTGCAAATCCTAGAATGTAAAACCGCAGGAGAATATGGTGCCAAACTGTGGCGAGATGGTGTGCCCTTATACGTGCTATGTCAGGTACAACATCAACTGGCCGTTACAGGCAAACAAGCGGCACATATTTGTGTTTTGCTGTGTGGACAGGAAACCAAAATCTACAAAGTCAGTCGTAACGAAGCCCTGATTGAACAAATCATTCAGGCAGAACGATTATTTTGGGAATGTGTTGAAAATGACGTTCCACCAGCAGTGGATGCCAGTGAATCGGCAGCCAAAGCTTTACAACAGCTCTATCCTTCACATACCCCACTGAGCTGTGTTGATCTAACGGAGGTGGAACTTGCCAACGAACTGTTTGATCAGCTGATAAAGGAAAAACAGCAGATTGAACAACACCAAAGCCAGTTTGATCTACTCAAACACCGAGTTCAGGCACTGATGCAGGAACATGAACGTGCCGTATTTCAGCAAGGTTCAGTGACATGGAAGAAGAGCAAGGATAGTATTAGCCTGGACATCAAATCCTTACTTCAGCACCAACCTGAACTCATCCAACAGTACCCATTGCAGAAAGCAGGCAGTCGTCGTTTCAACATTTATCACGATTAGCTCAAAACTTAGAGTTAATCACTCAGCAAGAAGAAATCTGAAATCCCGTGCAGTCCTGCACGGGATTTTTTATGCCGATTTTATTTTAAGCAAACAGTACAACACATCTAAACATATCAACGACAGAGGAATTTCAACATGATTAAAGGTCTAGCCATTACACCGCCTATTTTAGGGCGAATCAGTATCGGCAAAGTTGTCGAAAAAAATGGCAAGCGTCTGCCTGAGAAAGACGATCAGTTCACCATTACCAGTCAAATACAGGGGAAGGACGGTTGGATCAAACACCCCTTGGATGAGCAATTGCGTAGTCAAGCACCCAATCAAAAACTCCGTTCAATCCCAGTCCGTATGATCTTTAATGATCCTGAACTCAATCTACGAGCGGAATACAGTTTATTTGACCGTCAGACAGGACGCCCGATTTGTGTGGGGAATGGTCAGACGTGTCAGCGTATGACATCACAAGGTGTAGAGCAACATCCTTGTCCATCACCCGACTTATGCCCACTTGGACAAGGCGGGCATTGCAAGCCTTATGCACGCCTGCATGTCAATTTAGGTGAAGCCGATGAGTTTGGGACTTTTATTTTCAGAACCACTGGTTTTAACAGCATTCGCACTTTGGCAGCACGTTTGAATTACTACCATGCAGCATCAGGTGGTTTGTTGTCGTGTTTACCATTGCAGCTCATGTTGCGTGGAAAAAGTACCACTCAAAGTTACCGTCAGCCTGTGTATTACGTGGATTTAACGTTACGGGAAGGCGTGGATTTGCAAACAGCAATTCAGACAGCCAAGGAGATTGACCAACAGGGGAAACAGGCAGGGTTTGATCAGGCGGCATTAGATCAGATTGCACGGCAGGGTTTTGCCAATGCCAAGTTTGAGGTGCATGCAGAGGAGGGGATGGAATTGCTGGAGGAATTTTATCCACACAGTGACAGTGCTGTAGATACAGAGCATTCAGCGCAATTGAGCTATGTGCAGGAGATTCAGCAGGGGTTGCAGCAGAGTGTTAGAGCTGTGAATTGAGCACAGTTGAATTATCTAGTCAGCTTGGTAAGTCAATTAATGGATTCTGAACAAGTTGGCTAGTCACTAATTGAAGGGAGCTTTGGCTCCCTTAATTTTTTTGGGTAAGCGGATTAAATGGTTGATCTTACCTTTGCATGAGAGTGAGGCAAACCGGCATCTCATCGGATTATCTGGTTGGCACTCCAACCTACTGCTGATGCATGCTTCCCTCGCTAATTCCAGCAAGAACCCCACACGCCTTAACTTCCCGGTCATCGTTGCAACGCGCTCTTAGTGAAACGAGTTGTTTCTCAAGCGCCTGTAGAGCGGTTATCTGCGAGCGCACATGAGAGATGTGATCATCGAGCAAGGCATTGACAGCGGTACAGGACTGATGAGGGTCGTCCTGATAGCGCTTTAGTTCGTGAATTTCTGCCAGTGACAGATCCAGGATGCGGCAGCGACGAATAAAGGCCAGCCGCTCAACGTGTTTCTCGGTATAGACACGGTAACCGTTCTCCTGCCGACCAGGCGGCGGCAACAAGCCCTGCCGTTCGTAGAAGCGGATCGTCTGTGTATCTACCCCTACTGACTGTGCCAACTGACCAATACGCATCGGGTTCCTCCGCAACGGATTCTCTACGCTATTGACATTATAGCTACTATATAGTTTTAAATGAAAACCCGATCACATTCAAGTGGAGTCATATCATGAGTAAAAACAAAAACTGCGGAGGCCCCTGTGGCGACCATGCAAGGCCTGCGGCGGATACCGATATGCAGGCCTCCTCCGATGCGTCGGGGGAATGGGTCAGTGTTTATGCCGTGCCGAAGATGGACTGTCCATCAGAAGAGCGCATGATTCGCCTGGCCCTGAACGGCGTTGAGGGGATTCGGGCACTGTCCTTCGACTTGTCGAACCGCCGGTTGAAGGTCGTGCATGACGGCGAGGCTGAGCCCATTACCGCGAAACTGGCGACCTTGGGGCTAGGCGCCTCGCTTCAGGAAACCGTCATTGCCGACCCAGAGACGATCAAGGCCGCTGAGAGCTCGGCAGTCTCTGCTACGCAGGAGTCAGGCACTCTGCGCGTGTTGCTCGGTATCAATGCGATCATGTTCGTGGTGGAAATGACTGCCGGTCTGATCGCCCAGTCTACCGGCCTGATCGCTGATTCCCTGGATATGTTTGCCGATGCAGCCGTCTATGGCCTGGCTCTCTATGCCGTAGGGCGCAGTGCGAAAATGCAGGTACGTGCCGCGCATCTTGCTGGTGTACTGCAACTGATCTTGGCTGTGGGCGTACTCGTCGAGGTAGTGCGACGCTTTGTTTTCGGTAGTGAGCCTGAATCGCTGATGATGATGGCGATCGCCTTCGTCGCATTGATTGCCAATACTGCCTGTCTGCTGCTCATATCCAAACATCGGGAGGGCGGGGCGCACATGAAGGCAAGCTGGATATTCTCGGCCAACGACGTGGTGATCAACCTGGGGGTCATCACCGCCGGCGCTCTGGTCGCGTGGACCGGGTCCAATTATCCGGATCTGATTATCGGCACCATCGTGGGGGTAATTGTACTTAACGGTGCTAGACGCATTTTGGCGTTGAAGGGTTAAATAATGCTCATTATTGGCAAAAAGCTCTCGCCGTATGCCCTATTGTCCATATCGGGCCTGCTGGCAGCGTCTGATCAGGCCGTAAAATGGCTGGTGCAACAATCAATGGCATATGGCGAGTCTATTTCAGTGACCTCATTCTTTAACTGGGTACACGTATGGAATACCGGTGCCGCGTTCAGTCTTTTTGCGAATGGTGGAGGCTGGCAGCGCTACTTTTTTATCGGAATCGCGGTAGTGGTCTCGATTTTTCTGATCAAGCTGATCCTTGAAAATCGTCATAAAGGAGAAGCCATCGCTTACAGTCTTATCCTCGGTGGCGCCATGGGCAACCTGATTGACCGGGTCTTTCGCGGCTATGTTGTGGATTCCTTTGATTTCTATTGGCGAGACTGGCATTGGCCGGCCTTCAACCTGGCTGATATTGCAATTGTCCTCGGTGCCTTACTTTTAGTTTCCAGCAGCTTGTTGGGTAAAAAAGCAAACACCAATGCCGAGTCGGATGGATCTGACTGACACCTACGCCTATACAACACCATGACCGAACTTCCCGACAACATCCTTCACCTGCCGCAATACCAAGTACTGGGCTGCAAATCAACCGACGACGAAATGCACTTCCAGGTGGACGTGCCCGATCCCATCGCCTGCGAGGAATGCGGCGTGCAGGGTGAGTTCGTACGGTTCGGCAAGCGTGACGTTCCCTATCGTGATCTGCCCATCCACGGCAAGCGGGTCACTCTCTGGGTGGTCCGCCGCCGATACACCTGCCGGGCCTGCAAGACAACATTCAGGCCCCAGCTACCGGAGATGGTGGACGGATTCCGTATGACACTGCGGCTGCATGAGTACGTGGAGAAGGAATCCTTCAACCACCCCTACACCTTTGTGGCGGCACAGACCGGCCTGGACGAGAAGACGGTGCGCGACATCTTCAACGCCCGCGCCGAGTTGCTGGGGCGCTGGCACCGCTTCGAGACGCCCCGCATCCTGGGCATTGACGAGCTATACCTGAACAAGCGCTACCGCTGCATTCTGACCAACATTGAGGAGCGAACCCTGCTCGACCTGCTGGCCACCCGCCGCCAGGACGTGGTGACCAACTACCTGATGAAGCTGAAAGACCGGCAGAAGGTCGAGATCGTCAGCATGGACATGTGGAACCCCTACCGGGCAGCGGTCAAGGCTGTGCTGCCCCAGGCCCGTATCGTGGTCGATAAGTTCCATGTGGTGCGCATGGCCAACGATGCCCTAGAGAGAGTGCGCAAGGACCTCAGAAAGGAGCTGAAACCGTCCCAGAGCCGGACTCTCAAGGGAGACCGGAAAATCCTGCTGAAACGTGCTCACGAAGTCTCAGACCGGGAGCGCCTCATCATGGAGACCTGGACAGGCGCGTTCCCGCAACTGCTGGCCGCCTACGAGCACAAGGAGCGCTTCTACGGCATCTGGGACGCCACCACACGGCTCCAGGCAGAAGCCGCCCTGGACGAGTGGATAGCCACCATCCCGAAGGGCCAAAAGGAAGTCTGGAGCGATCTGGTCAGGGCAGTGGGAAACTGGCGCGAAGAGACCATGACCTACTTCGAGACGGACATGCCCGTCACCAACGCTTACACGGAGTCCATCAACCGACTGGCCAAAGACAAGAACCGTGAAGGGCGCGGTTACTCCTTCGAGGTGATGCGGGCACGAATGCTCTACACCACGAAGCACAAGAAGAAGGCACCGACTGCGAAGGTCTCTCCTTTCTACAAGAAAACCATCGGTTACGGACTGCCGGACTTCGCAGAGGAACTCAACTACGGAGTCGATCTATCAACCATCTGAGGGTGGTATCAGATTGATGGGGTGAAGGTGCCCCATCAACCATTAAATCCGTATACCCATTTTTTTGTTATTCAGGAGTGATAATGCAGGCTTCAAAAATAGCGATCAGTCCATCTAGCCGGCAGTTGAATCCATCAATATTGGCCTGAATCCAAACTTCTTTATTGTCAATTTTATCCCATTGTACGCCATAGCCGCAGTGGGCGAGTAAATGCTCAAAGAAAATACGCTGAGTGCGTCCATTGCCTTCACGAAATGGGTGAATCACGTTGACTTCACAATAAAAATCAGCGATTTTTTGGATAAGTGCTGGTTTGGCTAAACCTTGAAAATAGTGCTGCTGCTCAAGTTGCTTGAAGAGCTTATTGGCTTCAATTTCAATACGGGGGAAGGTACAAAAGCGGGTATCGCCTTTGGCAATATCCACTTGTCTTAGTTCACCTGCCCAGGCATACAGGTCTGAAAAGAGCTGAAAGTGAATGGATTGCAGGTATTTGAGATCGTAAGGTGGCTCGGCATACTCAATTCGTGTGCTGGCATACTCAGTCAACTCCAGTTCTGCCTGTTGCAGAATTTTAGCATCCTGAATGTTCAGTTTGTTTTTGAGGACGTCCGAGTAGGGGTAACAGTAAATGCTGTCACCCATTTCACCATATTTATCCATAAGGAAGCCTGATCACGATTCCGAGGTCTGTGAGAATTTCTTATATTTCTGTAGAATCTGAGCTTTACTTAATGCCGGTGCGGTTGAGGACGGGTTAATGCCTTCCAGCTTTAAACTGGCTTGATAATTCTGCAAGCGCGTAGCTTGGATATATTTTTTTTTCTGTTCGAGAGTGTTTAGCATTCTGGAATTTCCTTGAACAAAGGTGATGTAAGCCTAGTTTAGCAGATGGGCTTATAAATAGGCACGGCTTTCAAAAGCAGGGTTGTAGCGTTATGGTGGATGAACCTTCTATGAGAAAAATCTGAAACCAGACGACAAAATTTGTCGCTTAACTGTCATGCAATAAATGAATAATCAACAATCTGCTTTTAAATAATATAATATTATCCAACAGTTAAAAAATTATCAGTATTATCTCTAGCAACCGAAGTGTCGCCAGATACTGATCACTGATAAGAATTCAGGAATTGATTCGCCACTATGACCAACAATAACTTTTCGCAAATCGCTTCTTTCATCTGGTCGGTTGCCGACCTGCTGCGTGGTGACTTCAAACAATCGCAATATGGCCGCATCATTTTGCCATTCACGCTATTACGTCGTTTGGAGTGTGTGCTAGAAAGCAGTAAAGCATCTGTGTTGGCGAAACATGAAGAAGTCGCCAAGATGAACCTACCCGAAGAAGCACAAGAAAAGTTTTTGTTGAGTGCCACCCAAGGTTTGGCTTTCTTTAATAGCTCGCCCATGGATTTGAGTAAAATGGGGCAGAGCGATATTAAAGCGAACCTGAGCACTTATGTGCAAAGCTTTTCCAAAGATGCCCGCGAGATTTTTGAATACTTTAATTTTATCGAATTTGTCGGTTTATTGGATGATGCAAACCTGCTGTATAAAGTGGTACAGAAATTTGCAACAACCGATCTTAGCCCTAAAAGCATTTCCAATCATGACATGGGCTTGGTGTTTGAAGAACTGATCCGTCGTTTTGCCGAAGGTTCTAATGAAACCGCAGGGGAACACTTTACCCCGCGTGACATTGTACGTCTGACCACGGCACTGGTGTTTATGGAAGATGATGACGTGCTGACCAAGGACGGCATTATCCGCACCATTTACGATCCTACAGCGGGGACGGGTGGCTTCCTGTCTTCAGGCATGGAATATCTGCATGAGCTGAACCCGAATGCCGTGATGCGTGCCTTTGGTCAGGAACTTAACCCAGAATCCTACGCCATCTGTAAAGCCGACATGCTGATCAAAGGCCAGGACGTGAGCCGGATTAAACTCGGCAACACGCTGTCGAATGATCAACTCTCTGTCGATCAGTTTGATTACATGCTGTCGAATCCACCCTTTGGCGTGGACTGGAAAAAAATCGAACAGGACATCAAGGATGAGCATGAACAAAAAGGCTTTGATGGCCGTTTCGGTGCAGGCTTGCCACGGGTATCGGATGGTTCACTATTATTCCTGATGCACCTGATCAGCAAAATGCGTGATGCCAGCAGCACCGAGAGCGGTAGCCGCATCGGGATTATCCTGAATGGTTCACCATTGTTTACTGGCAGTGCAGGCAGTGGCGAAAGTGAGATCCGTCGCTACATTTTAGAAGCCGACTTGCTGGAAGCCATTATTGCCTTACCGAACGATATGTTCTACAACACCGGGATTGCCACCTATATCTGGGTACTCAGTAATAAAAAAGCCGCTGAACGTAAAGGCAAGGTACAGCTGATCAATGCCTCAAACCTCAGTACCAAAATGCGTAAGTCGCTGGGTTCAAAACGTAACTATCTGACTGAAGCTGAAATTGCCACCATTACCCAAAATTACGGTGACTTTGTGGCGGTAGACACCTTGGCGCAGGATGGCGAAACCGAACAGCAAAAACCATTCGCCAGCAAGATTTTTGACAGCCATGAATTTGGCTACCGTCGCGTGACCATTGAACGTCCATTACGTTTATCGGCACAGATCACGGATAGCGCGATTGCATCATTACGCTTTGCCCCGAAACCGTTTAATGCCGTGATGCAAAGTATCGATGCACAATTGGGCACAGCCTTTGGTACAGCATGGACAGCAGAAACTTATGGTCAGTTGCAGGACGTGGCGCTTGAGGTCCGTGCCCTGATTAAAGCGGAATTCCCTGAGCTAAAAGAAAAAGACATTAAAGAGGTACTGGACAGCAAAATCTGGTTATTCCAGAAAGCCTTGATGGAAAAAGCCCAAGCGTTACAGGCCGTGATTGGCACTGAGCAGTTTGATGACTTTAACCAGTTTGATGAAGTGCTGAAAAAAGCCCTCAAGCAAACCGACATAAAGCTGGATGCCAAAGAGAAGAAACAGCTATTAGATGCCATTACTTGGAAGAATCCGGAAGCAGAACCAGTGATTAACAAGGTGCTGAAACAGGCGGAAAACCCACTGTATGGTCAGTTTAGTTATAAAGGCAAAGTTGTTGAGTTTGTGCAGGATGGGGATTTGCGTGATGCCGAGAATATCGCACTGAATCCAAAGGTCAGTACCACAGAGCTGATTGAAGAGTATTTTAAACGTGAAGTGCAGCCACATGTGGCCGATGCCTGGATCAATGCCGACAAGCGCGATGAAAAGGATGGCGAGATTGGCATTGTGGGTTATGAAATTCCGTTTAACCGTCATTTCTACGTGTACCAGCCACCACGTGATTTAAGCGAGATTGATGCGGATTTGGATGCGGTGAGTGCCGAGATTATGCAGCTGCTACAAGAGGTGCATTCTTAATGGTGAATACAGTGGCGAAGTATCAAAAATATACTGAATATAAAAAATCAGGTGTTGAGTGGTTAGGTGAAATTCCTCGCCATTGGGATTCAAAACCTTTGAAATATTTATGCACTTACAATGATGAGGTTTTGCCTGAAACAACTGCTAAAGATGCAGAGATTCAATATATTGATATTGGTAGTGTTTCAGCAGTTAATGGTATTTCTAAAATTGAAACAATGATTTTTAAGGATGCACCGTCACGAGCTAGACGTATCGTTAGAGATGGTGATGTGATTGTTTCAACAGTTCGCACCTATTTAGAAGCAATAGCACCTATTAACAATCCTCCTGAAAATCTAATCGTTTCAACAGGATTTGCTGTTATTCGTCCTAATCAATACTTGTATAAAAGTTTCGCATCATATTGTTTAAGGGCTAAAGGGTTTATCAAAGAAGTTGTGGCTCGTTCAGTAGGTGTAAGCTATCCAGCTATTAATTCATCTGATTTGGTGAATATTGCTATCCCAAGTATTGAATATGCAGAACAAGTGAAAATTGCCAACTTCCTCGACCATGAAACCGCCAAAATCGATCACCTGATTGAAAAACAACAACAACTGATTGAACTGCTGAAAGAAAAACGTCAGGCGGTGATTAGCTATGCCGTGACCAAAGGGCTTGATTCGAATGTCCCGATGAAAGATTCGGATGTGGCATGGTTAGGGGAAGTGCCGGAGCATTGGAAAATTCTAAATCTAAGATGGAAAATTAATATTGCTAGTGGAGAGGGAATATCTAGTAGCGAAATTGAAAGTGAGCCTGATTTCACAAAAAGGATACCTGTGATAGGTGGGAATGGCATTATGGGCTTTACAAATAAAAGTAATACTACATCTGCATTAGCTATTGGTCGTGTTGGTGCGCTTTGTGGGAATGTGCATCTCATCAATTATGAAAGTTGGATTACCGATAATGCATTAAAAATTAGCCAGTGGAATGATTTTGATAGTAGTTATCTAGTTTTTCTCCTTAAAGCTGCACGATTAAATGATATGGCTAATAAAAGTGCGCAACCCTTGATAACAGGTGAGCAAATTAAATCATTAAGAATTGTTATTCCACCTCTAGAAGAACAAAAAAGTATAGTTTTAAAAATTGAGGGCTTACTTCGATCTTTTGATCATTTAGTAGAGAAAGCTCAAAGTGCTATTAAACTCATGCAAGAACGCCGAACCGCCCTGATCTCAGCCGCTGTCACTGGTAAAATTGATGTTCGTAATTGGCAAGCTCCAACGCTTGCTGGTGCACAGACGGAGTTAAGCGCATGAGTCTAGACGCCACCCGTGAAAGTATTTTCCAGAACGACATCATTCAGCAGATGCTGGCTCAGGGCTGGCAACTCGGTACGCCACAAGGCTATAACCGTGAAACTGCCTTGTATGAGCAGGACGTACTAGATTTTGTGCAACAAACCCAAGCACAAGACTGGCAGAAGTTTCAGCGCATCTTTCCACAAGATTCCGATCGGCATTTTCTAGAAGCCGTGGTTGCCCAGCTGAAGAAAGCCGACATCAATGCCACTGATGAACAGTCACGTAGCTATGGCACTTTAGGTGTGCTGCGTCACGGAGTGAAAACCCGCAGCGCACGATTTTTCCTCTGTCAGTTTAAACCAGAACATGCGCTGAATCCCGATACCTTAGCCAATTACAAAAAGAACATCTGCCGCATTGTGCCAGAATTGGTCTATAGCCCCTATGCCACCGCTGCCGAGTTACAGGACAAAGGCAAACAGGCCAAGAAATGGCGTATTGATCTAGTCCTGTTTATCAACGGCTTTCCTGTTGCTACTCTGGAACTCAAGTCCGAGTTTAAACAGGCGGTGCAGAATGCCATGTTGCAGTACAAACGCACCCGCTTGCCCAAAGATCCAGAAACCAACAAGCCTGAACCGTTGCTAATGTTTAAGCGTGGCGCATTGGTACACTTTGCCGTGAGTCAGTACGAAGTCTATATGGCGACCCAGCTGGCTGGAGAAGATACTTTCTTCCTGCCATTCAATAAAGGCACACATGACGGTGGCGCAGGCAATGATGTGCCAGAAGATCAGAATCAGTACGCCACCGCCTATCTGTGGAATGAAGTCCTCACACCGGACAATTTGCTGAATATCATTGGACGTTTTGTCCATCTGCAAATTGAAGAAAAAGAAGACTGGGAAGGCCGCAAGTACAAAAAAGAACTGCTTATCTTCCCGCGTTACCACCAGTGGAATGTAGTGACTAAACTGATCAATGCCGCCTTAGAGGAAGGTACTGGACAGAAATACCTGATTCAGCACAGTGCAGGTTCAGGTAAGTCCAACTCGATTGCCTGGACAGCACATCAGCTCTCGACCCTGTACGATCAACACAATCAGAAACTGTTTGATTCGGTGATTGTGGTCACGGATCGTACCATTCTGGATGCCCAGCTACAGGATACCATCTATCAGTTTGAACATGCCGATGGAGTGGTCGGACGCATCAATAACAAAGAGGGTGATGGCTCCAAATCGGAAAAACTGGCCAAGGCACTGGAAACCTCACAGCCGATTATCATTGTGACCATCCAGACTTTCCCCTTTGTGTTGCGTGCGATTGAAAACAGTACCAATCTGAAACAGCGACGTTATGCGGTTATTGCCGATGAAGCGCATTCTTCACAAAGCGGCTCTACGGCACGACAACTCAAAGAAGTGTTGATGCTGGAAGAGCGCGAAGAGGATGCTGAATTGTCTTCGGAAGATATTCTGGATGCCGTGGTTGCAGCACGTAAGGGCAGTAATAACCTCAGCTACTATGCCTTTACCGCGACACCGAAAGACAAAACCCTGCAACTGTTTGGCCGTGTCCCCAATCCTGAGCTACCGCCATCCAAACAGAACAAGCCGGAAGCCTTCCATGTCTATTCCATGCGCCAGGCGATTGAAGAAGGCTTTATCCTGGATGTGCTGAAAAACTACACCAACTATAAGGTGGTGTATAAGCTGAAACAAAAAATTGAAGAAGCTGACAAACAAGTCGATGCCAAAAAAGCCAAGATCAGGCTGAATCAATGGGTACGCCTGCATGACCACAACATTTCCCAGAAAGTGAAAGTGATTGTCGAGCATTTTAAAAATAACGTGATGGGCTTATTGGGTGGACAGGCCAAAGCCATGGTGGTGACCAGTTCACGCAAGGAAGCGGTGCGTTACAAGCTGGCCTTTGACAAATACGTTTCTGAGCAAGGCTACAAGTCCATTCAGGCCATGGTCGCCTTCTCTGGTGAGGTTGAGTTTAATGACAAGGATACCGACAGCAGTGGCTTAGTCGGGCAGACCTTTAACGAACGCAACATGAACCCGGGACTGAAAGGTCGGGAAATGCGCAAGGCCTTTGACAGTGATGATTATCAGGTGATGTTGGTGGCCAACAAGTTCCAGACTGGCTTTGACCAACCGAAACTGTGTGCCATGTACGTCGACAAGAAACTTGGCGGTGTGGAATGCGTACAGACCTTATCACGCCTGAACCGCACCTATCCGGGCAAGGCGGAATCTGGCACCTTTGTATTGGACTTCTTCAATGATCCTGAAGACATTTTGGCAGCCTTCCAGCCCTATTACCAAACCGCAGAATTAGCCGATGTTTCCAATCCAGATCAGATCTTTGACCTGTTTGAAAAGTTGAAAGCCAGCAAGATTTTTCTGTGGACGGAAGTTGAACAGTTTGTAGAAGCCTTCTTTACCAAGAACAAATCCAATGCTGCGATCAGTAATATCTGCAAACCCGCGGTTGAACGCTGGCAGAAACGTTATAGTCAGGCCATCGAAGCCTATAACACCACCCGTGACATGCTGGAACGCTGCAAGAAAACCAATGATGCGGTGCTGATTGCTAATGCCGACAATGCCTTTAAAGAGGCCAAGCTCGAAAAAGACAAGCTGGAAATCTTTAAAAAAGACCTGGGAAGCTTTACTCGTTTTTACGAGTTTATGTCACAGATCGTGGAGTACGATGACAAAGAACTGGAAAAACTTAGTCTGTATGCGCGTAACCTGCGTCCATTGCTGCGTGAAACCGCAACGAAAGACGATGAGGTAGATCTAAGTAATGTCAGTATGAGCCATTACCGCTTGTCCAAGATCCGTCAGCAGGACATCAAGCTGAAAGAAGATGCCGAAGATTTTAAGCTGGAACCGGGCAATGACCTCGGTGCAGCCAAGCCACGCGATAAGAAAGAAGAGTTCCTGTCACAGATCATTGAGCGTCTGAATGATGTCTTTATCACCGATAACCTAACCGATAAAGACATGCTGAACTATGCCTATACGGTACGTGACAAGCTGGCGGAAAATGAGATTGTGATGAAGCAGATTGCCAACAATACCCGTGAACAAGCCATGCTGGGTGATTTCCCGAAAGCGATGGATGATGCCATTCTTGGCAGTAGTGCGGCACATCAGGAACAGATGATGCAGTTGCTGTCTGATCCGGCGAAGGCCAGCATCTTTGCTAGAGTGATCTTTGATATGTTGAGCAGTCCAAGATGACCGCTAAATTAACAAAGGGGGGCAATTTTCAAATGCTGTTGGGGGGTCATTTTTACATTGCCGCTAACAACACAACACATTTAAAGTATAGAGGAAATCATCATGATTAAAGGTTTAGCCATCACACCGCCTATTCTAGGGCGAATCAGCATTGGTAAAGTTGTGGAAAAGAACAGCAAACATCTGCCTGAAAGGGATGATCAGTTTACCATTACCAGCCAAATTCAAGGTAAAGATGGATGGGTCAAGCACCCTTTAGATGAAAAACTTCGTACCAAAGCACCTAATCAAAAACTTAGAACGATTCCTGTGTATGATCTTTAATGATTTTGAACTCAATACAGTTTTAATGGCATTCAAAATGCTTTTCTCCAATTGAATATCGATTTCAAAATTTCACTATTATGAACATAATAGTCTGATTTAATGTTAGTTTTATATGGTCAATGCTATAGAAAATATAGAGCAATCGATATACGATACTATAATTCATTATTCGCAAATTAAAATGAAGAAAGGTAAATAATAAATGTTAGAGAGAATACATAAAGTAAAAGGGGTCGGGTTGCTGCATGATGCTGATGGACGCCAACATGCATTTCAAAAGGCAACTTTTATATATGCCGATAATGGAAGGGGTAAATCAACGCTAGCCTCATTGTTTCGCTCATGCAGTACAAATAACCCAGCTTTAGTAATCAACCGTCGTACGATTGACGGAACTAACAACCAAGAAGTTGACTTTCAATTTTCAAATGGGAATTGGTCAAGATTTAAAAATGGTAGTTGGGATATTAGTCGCCCTGAGATTCTTGTTTTTGATTCTGATTTTGTTGAGCAGAATGTTTATGCAGGAGGGCAAGTATCAACAGATCAAAGGAAAAATTTATTAAAATTTGCTATAGGTGCAACAGCAGTTACTGCTCAACAAGAATATGATCAAGCTGATCAAGATTTGAGGAGTGCCATGGGGGTTGTTAGTAGTATAACTAACCAGTTGGCTCTCATTCATCAGGGACGTACTTTACTTCAGTTTAGACAGCTTCAAGATATACCTGATGCTAATGAGCAGATTATTGAACTTAATGGCAAAATTGCTGAAGCTCGTAATATTGTATTGATTCAAGCCAAAGCATTACCACAGTTACTTGAATCTCCAAGTATTGATATTAATCCCATTATTGAAATTATGGGAACTTCAATTGCTAACATTAACCAGACTGCTGAACAACAAGTAAAAGCACATTTAGATAAGCATCAGAAAAATGGTTTGGAGAAATGGATAAGTGATGGACAAGGTTATATAGAGTCGGATAATTGTCCGTTTTGCGATCAATCACTTGAGGGGGTCGAGATTATTCAAGCATATCAAAGCTATTTTAATCAAGAGTATAGAGGCTTAAAATCTGATGTGGCGCGGTTAGGGAGCTTAATTAATCAAGTCTGCTCGGATGGGATAATTGACAGATTGAAGACACGTTGTGAAACAACTAACGCTGTTATTGGTGGTTGGCAAGAACATCTAGAAATCGCCTATCCAATTTTTAATGAAGCAGAAGCCCGTGGAGCTCTTTCAAATATTAGATGTATATTAGAGACCTTAAAACAGCAAAAAGAATGTAATTTATTAGAATCAGTCGATATCGCGGAGCAGTCAAATCAAATTCATGATGAATGGCAGGTGATCATCAACGCTGTAAATTCATGCAATGACAACATTAATAGTGCGCTCCAACAAATTACTCAATACAAGGAAAGTTTGGGTGGGTTGAATATTGGGCTACTAGAGCAACAAATTAAAGAATTGGAATTAGTAAAAATTCGCTTTAGTGCACATACTATTGACTTATTTAATCAACTTGACACTAGTAAACAGGCTGAATCTACTGCTCAAAGTGTGAAACAAGCCAAAAAAGAAGCGTTAAATCTAGTCATGGAAACCACTTTAAATAGTTACAAAGACCGTATTAATCAACTACTGCGGAGTTTTGGAGCGCAATTTCTCATTCCAAGTATCGATTTTAATTATCGCAGTGGTTTGAGAAGTGACTACTCTTTGGAAATGCGTGGAGCAAACATTGCATTAAGCGGCGGTGTTCCAGACTTTAAAACATCACTAAGTGAAGGTGATAAGAGAACTTTAGCATTTGCATTTTTCATTGCATCAACGGAGTCTACTCCTGATCTAGCTAATAAAATTATCATTATTGATGATCCGATGTGTAGTTTTGATTTGAATAGAAAGCAGCAAACACGAACAGTATTAAAGAGATTGTTCAATAGCAGTAAGCAGCTAGTGATTATCGCTCATGATATTCATTTTTTGAGGAACTTACGTGATGATCTGATTCGCAGTAATATTCCATCTAATAACATTAAGTTTCTTACATTGAAAGCCGTTACTAATCGTTATAGTAATTTTGATCAGATAGATATTGATCAGGAATGTGAGAGTGCATATTTCAAAAGTCATCGGCTACTAGAGGAATATAAGGCTGGTAATGCTCAAAGTAGTATGGAAGTCGCAAGATCAATTAGACCTATGCTTGAAGGCTATTTGCACAGAAGATTCCCTGGACTTATAACTCAAGGTCATTTATTTGGCACTATCATTCAGCAGATAAACACTGCTCAACATCCTAATCCATTAGTTTATGCTCAAAATATTACCAATGAATTGAATGAAATAAATAGCTATGCTGGCCAATTTCATCATGACACAAACCCTGCTGCTGATCAGGTCCAAATTGTAGATGGTGAGCTGCTAACTTTTGTGGAACGAGCAATTAAAGTAGTCCATGCTGGTTTAGTTTAGCTTTCTGATATACAGATAAAGAGAAGTGTTGATTTCTAGTCCTCTCTTTAGTGTTTATTACCTAGTAAAGCTATAGGTATATTTGCGATTGGCTGTGGTTATAGATTTAGAATTATTGTTTATATTTAATTGATTATGTGCTATTGAGTCAACAGTTTGAATAGTTAATTCAAGAACGTCATCAAATTGAGAAGCATCAGGATTAAACATCAACTGCAAGCCAAGATGCAGCAGGCGGCAGTCTATCACTGCATCTGATACTTCGAGGCAAGTTATAATTCACTCCGCCTAGTAACGTCTGTAAAGATGTAGTTGAGTAAACTTGGTCATATATATATTTAAAACCCTGAGAGTCGAAACTTTCAGGGTTACACGAATGTTATTAATCATAAAATAATTGATTAATATGAACTTTTTTCGACTTTAAACGTTGTGTTGGTGTACTTAAACCGAACCCAGTATTCAGGACCAATCAAACTGTATTTTAAAGTGGTAAGTCGCATCCCAATGTAGTTCTGATTTGTATCGTAAAAATTGGATTCTATACCATAAACCAAAGGCTCTACGCCTGAGTTCATGCAGGTAATATCACTCCACGCAACACTGGTTTTCCCTTCTCGGAATTCAAAAGGTTCAACATCTGTATAAAGTTGAGATTCAGCAAAAGGGGTAAAGTCGGTATCTTCGCGTGCTACAAAAAATATGAGCCGAATACTCTTAAAACCTCTAATAGTCGTTTCCTGTTTCGACAAAATACCTAGAGTGTGATTTTCAGCATTGTTAGCCCAGACTGCTTCGATAATTTTACTCGACGTGGCCCGCAGCATATCCTCAACAGTTACAGGACTAAATGTTTTCTGATCCATTGAAAAATCATCAACATTCATAAACTCAGCAGAAACAAGCAATGAATGAACCTGAAACATTGGATTGTTACATAAGACAGCTTCTTCAAAACGATTATAAGCCTTTCTAGAATTGCCAAATGAAGAATCCCAGTGATTTTTCAAGCTCATAAAATCTCGTGTTTTAGATCTCACTTTTAGATCCTGACAGAACCCATCAACAACTGCTTCAAACTGTTGATACAATCCAAGTGGAAAGTCAATGAGTCTGTGCTTGTACAGTAAATCAACCATCAGCTTTATTTCAGGTCTGATGATCACATCTGAAAATTTATCTGTCAGGAAAGGATTAATCGGAATATCCTGAATAATCTTGAGTAAATTAACACCCTTGGGCGTTAGATAAACATGAGGCACCAGATAGTCGTAAGTTGGTTGTTTGGAGATAATCTTAAAAGTCTTATTTTCAGTAATCATGAGATACAACTTCAGATAATCATCCAAGCCAACAGGAGGGCGATTATTGGGTATATAGCCAATAAAAGGCTGGATATACGCTTGAGTGATATGGTGAGTACTGAGTAGAGATGCATAGGATTCGTCAGGCTGTAATCTAATCATGCTTCATCTCCCGCAAAGGCATTGAGTTCTAGGTGGTTTTTTCTCGGACGACCACGAGTCTGTGGTTTTAAAGGCTGACTAATCTGGAAACGTCGTCCATTTTTCATGTTGCTGAAAATGAATAACTGGCTGGTTTTACAGAGATAATCAAAGCCATCTTCAAGCCACTTTCTTTTCTGCGATTGGTTGTATTCAATCGTGCCTAAAAAACAGTTTTCGTAAGTATGCTTCCGCATATTACAGATGTAGGCATAACCTTGATCATTGGTCACTTTTTTCCAAAGCTTTTCAATACCTTGTGCGAGGCTAATGTCTTCCTGATTTTTATTCCCATTGAAAAACCAGAATGTATGCAGATGGAATCCACGTCTTGGCGTATATTCAAAACGAAAAATATAACCGATGGCTTGTTTCAACACAGGATTATGCCGCTTGTTTTCTAGTAGTTGTTCAACACACTTTTTAAATGCATCAAAATCATTTTTAGATAAACAATCTTCAGCTTTGAAACAGGTTTGCAGTAATGTTTCAGGTTTATGCTTGAGATATAAATCAAGTCGAACAACGACTACACGCGAATACCGTTCAATTAAAGAGTTGAACATTTCGATCATTCGAGACTTATTTTTTTTCAGATTCTTCCGCTCATCGTAAACTTTGCGTCTGATGTTCGGGCGACGAAAAAAGGCACGAATTAATCCAATAAACTTATTTATTGCATTAATGTACGGGAGCAAATTCTCCTTTAGACTGGAAGATAGAGGTGTGCCATTACGTAGAAGATCTAATTCATCCTCTGACATCTGGCTTAGTGCATAATCAAATGCCTGAATATCAAGACCCTTCATAATGTCTGAAAGCGTAGAATAGTTTATAAGTTCTGCAATATCAGAAGGTAAATTACTCATTTGAGCAGGGTGTTTGACGGCAAAGCCATAGCGACCATTCGATAGTATTTTCGTTTCAGTTGTGACTTCAGGGAAGTTACGTTTTTTGAACTGTTTGACCAGTTTAGCTCTCCCTAAAGCAGGAGCTGTGATGTTATCCTGTGAATGTCCGACAAAGATGGTTTTATCGCCATCGTTGACTGGAGTAATTTGCAGTTCGGTTTCAAATTGCTGGAGCCATTGGTCATGTGTTCCCATATGCCGACCAGCATTTACATTTATAATGCGCATATAAATTAAACTCGATTTAAAGTTAAAAGCGCAACTGTGATCAGTATTCTGGGTATAAGCATCCAATGGATACTGTTTAGCGCAGTATCCATGATGGGATGTAAGGTTGGTTCAGCTAATTTAGAATAAACTATGATCGTATTTACTTCACCAGTATTGCCAATACATCAATAACTTGTCGGGTAACATGAACATTGATGTAGCTGAATACTTTGAGACTTCTGATCATCTATAAATACATAGAATATTCTGTGATTTATAAATATAGAGTAATAGTAAATATATAAGACCGTAATTCATTGAAAATTAAAATGATAGCCTAGCCATACTTATAATTTCAGAATGCATTGCACAGCTGCATTATGTTTTGAATTTACAAGTACAGCGTTAGCTCTCAGTATTCCCTTGATTGCGTGTTGAAATTTTACTTTCAATCCACTCTTCAACTTCAGAGAGTAACCACCGTGAGGCATTGTTAAGCTTCAACGGGCGGGGAAAATTAGGATCGTAGCGTTTAGACCGTCGGTTTAGCCGGTCATAAATGGATGACCGAGATAAACCGATCAGTTTAATCAGCTCATGTAGACGCAGCATTTGTACTGTGTTTTGGATAGTAGCCATTTAGATTTCCTTCTATAGCGTTGGTTCAATCGGGAAGGTGTTGAACCAACGAATAGACGGTACTTGAATGAAAATACACTTGATGCAGAAAGTGCGTGGAGCCAATATATTTCTCAGTGTGAAATGATGAACTTAATCATTTAGAAGGTTTTTCAAAGACTGATAGATTTCATGATTCTTTTTTAGCATCCTTTTAGTATCACCAATAAAATTTCTTTTAGGCTGAGTAGTTGGATGCTCCTGAGTCTGAAAACCTTTCTGCTTTTTAGCAGATTTATTTCGGGTGGCTTTTGTTTTGAGTTCAGTTAGAGCATTTGCGTCATGGATAGATGCAGTAGGAGTAAATAAGTAAGGGTCATAAACAGGCTCACTGCCTATAGTTCCTGTTGACGAATTTGTCAGATTTCGCACAATGTCCTTTTGCTGTTTCACTTTAAAAGCAAGCTGTTGCTGTTTTTTCTCTTGTTTTTTTTCTAATATTTGTATTATTTGAGGTTTAAATTTAGTTTTAATCTTAGCAATAATTTTAACCTGTTGTTTCCTGTTTAATATCTTTGTCTGATATTTTTTAAAGTAAGTTCGTAACAGTTTGTCAATATTTTCTTGTTGTTTTTTATATGTTTTTTCTTTTTGATCATACATTTGGATTAAAATCTCACGTACATATGCTGTCGCTTTTTTGTCCAGATACTCCATAAGTTGTTCGAACAGTATATTTTTTTTGGGTTTCAGGGACTGGATCTTCGAATTGTGTTGGCGTATAGCAAACTTATTTTTTAATGGACCAATGAATCGAAATGAAAGAAAAGACAATTCCTTGAGCGTATTCTGATCCTGTCTTGAAAACTTTAACTTATCCCAAAGTGCTACATGGTCATGTTCGTATTTCTTGATAAATTCTTCAACAAAGTCGATATAAGCTTTTTCTTTGATTTCATCAGTTTCTTGTGAAAGATAGCTGAGTTGAATTTTATCGATCGTGTTTTGAAGGCTTTCAGGTAATAATTCGACTACGTAACAATCACGATGTTTTGAGTATTGCTGGAGTAAGCTCTTATATATAATTTTTGCTTGCGTATGATTTTTAGTTTCGATGGCGGATCGATAGCTTTTTATGTCTGAAATGATTTCATGATAATGTTTAGGCAAATATTCAAAGTCCAGTTTTTCAACTTTATTGTCACCTTTTTTACAAGGAATAGGTACTTGCACAGGATCCTTACATAATCTTTTTACTCGATCTTCATTCGATTCTTTAAATAGCCCTTCATCGTGTAATGCATATATTATTGTTTTAAGCATTTCGAAATCAACGGCCATCCTGATAGACTTGTTGAAACTGAAGGGTGGAGTAGAGTAGATTTTTTCAAATATATACTTTTCCAGGTCATATACGATTTTGATTTGATCCCCTACCGTGGTATTTTCAGAATGTTCCACTACGGTATCCATGATTTCTCTATCCTAATATTTTGGTTGATTATTCTTGTAAATTTTAGCCTACATGCTCCGATCCAAAGTGTACATACTTATGCGTTATTTTAGTACGGACTTTTTGGTAATTGTTAAATATATCATCAATATATACGAAGAAAATTTTCTGTAAATACACAGGAGTGAGTTGTGGTTGAATGAGTAAATTTATTACGTGAATTTGAAATTAACACTAATCATAATTTACAACAAAACTGAGTCAAATCAGTTGTTAATGCTTAATATGACTCAAACCGATCTGATTTGCATAAAAGGTAGTCGAATAAAGATTTTTGATTACAAAAATAAATAATGATGCTCTCTCAAATAAAGTAAAAAAAGCTTGCGACAATTTGTGTCTTGGCTGACTTTTTTATAGATGTTTATTTCTTTATCATATATACAATAAGTTATTACTTATTAACTAAAATTTGAACTAATTAAAAATTATGAGAAAGGAGCATTTTATGAAAGGTCTAGATAGTCTATCTAAGAGTTTAGAGGAGTTAGGCCGGTTTACATCTGAACTAGATGGAGAGTTGGGTACATTAAATTTTAATCCATTTGATGCCGAAAGTATCGAACAGGCTATAGTGAAGATGGAAAGTTGGGTAGATGAGCGTAGCAGAAGTTATCCAAATAATTCAATGATTAAAGACATTTCAGCTGAATTAAAATCTACTTATAGACAAGCTATACTTGATAAAGCTTCTGAAGCAAGAATGAAAGGTGATAATGGCGCAGATGAATAATATCTTTAAAAAAATTGATAATACCCTTCTAGATCTTCAAGCTGCTCATCTTCAAACATATGAAAATGAACTTAAAAAGTTAGCTAGATTATTAAAAGATGAGTCTTTAGAGGCAAAAAATGCTGAGTTGATAGAAAATATTGATTTAGAAAAGTTTCTTGAAAATAGTGAAAAAACACAGGGTAGCATGATTGGTTCTGCTAAGCTGGAGTGGCCAGATGATGATATAGAAGTTTTAGGTTTACAGTATTTGTTAATACAGAAATTTGGAAATGAAGAGAATTTTGCTTGGAATTTTAGCTATATGTACTATAGTTCAGGAAGGAAAATTATTGATCATATCCACACACTGGTTCGTAACTTAATCATTCCTTTTGTCAGAGATTATAAGCAATATATTAATTCATCAGTTCAACCTAACTTTGAAGTAAAAATGCAAGTATCGAATAATAAAGTGTTCATCGTACATGGACATGATGAAAATACGTTAAATAAAGTTGCACGTTTGATTGAGCAACTAGGATTAGAAGCAATTATTTTGCATGAGCAAGCCAACAGAGGAAAGACAATTATAGAAAAGATTGAGGCGCACTCTGATGTTGGATTTGCTGTTGTTCTTCTTACACCAGATGATCTTGGAAAAGCTCATTCCGCAGAAGATCTCTTACCACGTGCGCGTCAGAATGTAATATTGGAATTAGGATATTTCATGGGAAAAATTGGCCGTGAGCGAGTCTGTGCACTTAAAACAGATAATTTGGAGATACCTTCGGACTATATTGGTGTTGTTTGGACAGATCTTGATTCAGCTGGTGCATGGAAATTTCTTTTAGCAAAGGAACTTAAAGAAGTAGGATATAGTATAAATACATCAAAATTATTATAGCTATATAATTTATATTGATTATTTTTTGTATTGGATCGTGAGCAGTTTTAGTTTAAGTTAGAAATTTATGGTTAAAGAAGAAATTAATCAATCTACTGGTTACGAGGTCCAAGTACCGTGTATTAAGTGCTCTGGTCGTACAGCCCATGAAATTATTGTCTCTGTTGATCAATCTGGAACTGAGCCTAAGTATTCACTGGACTGGTGGCATAATTATCAAATCATCAGATGTAAAGGTTGCAAGGTTTTGTCTTATCGAGAGGTATCATGCACTTCTGAGGATTATATACAAGTTGGTGAGGAGGAATGGGAGATGATGGAGGCAGAAAAACTATATCCCTCTAGAATTGAAGGGAGAAAAGATCTAGGGGATGATATTCTGCACTTACCTTCAGATTTGTCACGTATCTATCGTGAAACCGCTGCTGCCTTGATTAATGATTCACCTATTTTAGCCGGTATTGGTCTTAGAGCTATTGTTGAGACTGTTTGTAAAGAGAAAAATGCTTCAGGTAGGGATTTATATAATAAAATTAATGACTTAGTTGAGCAAAGAGTTATAACACCAGTTGATGCTGATATTTTACATAAAGTAAGAACCCTCGGTAATAGTTCAGCACATGAAGTTAAGCCTCATACACCAACACAACTCTCACTTGCGATGGGTGTTTTAGAAAATATGTTGAAAGCTGTTTATATATTGCCGAAATTGATAAAAGATGAATTCGATTGAGAGCTTAAATTATCATAATGTATTCCCTTTTTATAAATGATAGTAAGTGAACTATATAAAGTTATGCATACAAAAATCAGCCCAATCCTCCATTAATCCCTTACGCTTTTCAAGATAAGCTCCGCGTAAATATGCAGCTTCAACTTCATCTGGTAATTTGTGAGCAAGAACATGCTCACAGACCTCACGAGGGTAATCAGTCTTATCAGCAGACCAGTCACGGAATGTAGATCGAAAACCGTGTGTTGTAATCACTCGGTTTTGTTTTGGATCAATATAGCCTAAGCCATTTTCTTTAAGCTTTTGTTCATGCATACGCTTAATCAAAGCAGTTAATGACATGTCAGAAAGCATTTGTCCATTGCGTGGGGCAGGGAAGATGAAATCTTGTAGCTGAATATGCTCTTGAATAGATTTAAGTAAACTAATGGCTTGTAGGGATAAGGGAACACGATGTTCTTTTTCTGCTTTCATCCGCTCTTTTGGAATGATCCAGACCTTATTATTAAAATCAATTTCTTGCCAAGTTGCCCCAAAAACCTCACCAGACCGACAAGCAGTTAAGATTGCAAATTCTAGAGCTTTCGGAGAAATGCCTTTTTTCTGTTTTAAATGCTGGATAAACTCAGCGACTTGTTCATAAGGCAGGGATGGATGAGGGCGCGATTCCTGTTTTAAGTTGCCTAAGATTGGCTCAAGATTACCTTTCCATTCAGCAGGGTTAGTACCCTCAAAATATCCCATAGCCTTAGCATAATCAAAAATAGTTTCTATGCGACCACGAATACGTTTGGCTGTTTCATTTTTTTCGATCCAAATTGGTTTAAGAGCTTCTGCAATATCAACTTTGGTAATTGTGCCAATGGTGAGATTACCTAAAGTTGGATAGATATAGGTTTCTAATGTGGATGACCATTGCCCAATATGCTTTTGATTTTTGAGTTCACGGGTTTTATTGGCAATAACAACTTCCGCACACTCCATGAATGTTTTGTCACGAAGTTTTTGGCTATGCAATTTTTCAAGCTGTTTCTGCTTATGTGCAATTGGATCAATGCCATTTCGTATTTGTAATCTTAATTCAGTTGCTTTAGCTCGGGCTTCAGCTAATGAAACTTCAGGGTAGGGACCAAGACCAATATCACGGCGATGAGGTTTTAACTTTCCATCTCTATCGAGACGTTTGCCAACAACAGCACGTAAAATCCAAACACGAGAATTGCCTTCGACATTCAAGCATAAGCCATCGACACCACCTACAGAGTGTCGACCAGTTGTTTTAATTTTTGCTACACTGAGTGCTGATAGCTCTTTAGATTTCTTTGGCATGATCTTTGGTTACCCCTCAACCTACCCCACATAAAATACTGGAAATGATTGGAATAGACAAGAC
>NZ_JAKTID010000028.1:0-113403 GCF_027854795.1 Acinetobacter sp. AOR34_HL
GTCAGTAAATTTAGATGTTTTCATGCAGAATCTCCTGCTCGTATCTTAAGAGAAAATTCTACTTTTAGATCCTATTATTTTTAGGGGGGATTACCCTTCAAGAACAAAAATAATATACATATATAATTATAGAGCTGATGATGTGCTTTCAGAGGAGCGTTCTTCCCCTTTTTAGGAGGAAAGGCAAATGTTCTATTAAATAAGCGGCCCTGATGAGCACAGACATTTCGTAAATATGTAAGAGCATGTAACCATGACTCTAATATTTCTGGTGACAAGTCAAACTGTTTTGCAATTTGTTTACGATCTTTACTATGAACTAGATGTTGAAATAACCTAGACCATGTTCCCAAAGGTAAAACTTCCGCAATCATCCAACATGGCGGGTATTCTGGCGTATCATATTCTTGATAATAATGATGTATAAATGTTTCTCTTAGCTTTTCCTTTTCACTACCAGCATCTGCTTTTTTCGAAGTAAATTGCTTAATTCTACTAAGAAAATCCCGATGCTTGAATTGATCAGAACATTGAAACAATGTTTCATTTAAAAACCAATGAGAGCTATTGTACTTAATTGATAATTCATGATTTATAACATTTCTTACTTCCACTTCAATACGGTCTATCGCTGCTAAAATAAGACTACGTAGTTCAGAGTCAATTAAACTAATGTCTATTAAAGTATCAAACTCAACATTGGAATGAAAAGTCTGTAACCTTTTACTGTTGTCACTTGAATTTAGCTCAATTAGGGTAGCATTGTCTTTCAAACCTTTGTGCAACAAAGCCAATAGCTATTAAAAGATTACAGACTTACACGCAGACGCTTTGAGATTTGATTGATCAATTAAACTTTGAGCAGATAAAAATAATTCTCTTGAGTGTCGCCATCCAAGTTCACAATGTTCTGCTGCTGCCCAAACCAATATTACTTCCGCTTGAGCGATCTCAGCCTGAGCACATGAAAAACTTTCATTTTGTTTTAATAATTCAGCATTTGCCCAAAGATCTCTGCGCATGACACTTGATTCAGAAAGAATAGCAGTTGTCAGCGTAAATTTTTCAATTTGTCCTTGTTCTAGTGCCTCAATAATATATTTTGCTTGTTGAAGTGCTTCAGTTCTCGCAGAACTTGGACTCTTTTCACTTCCTTCGTGAGCAGCGTAACTTAACCATGTTAAGGCTTTTATCGCTTGATAATATGCAATATTTTCAGATGGTTTTAAATAAGGTATCAGACGTGTTTGTAATGCCGCAACTTGCTTATCTTTAGGATTATAAGGCTTCTGTTGATTGACATCTTGTACCAAAGAACTAGATTGCTCTCCAACAATAATTTGCTCAGATGCAGACTCAGCAAATACAGAAGTGCTTACTGCAAGCAAACTAGCAGAAACCCCTATATAAAAATAAGAACACATTTTATATAAATTATTGTGAAGATATTTCATGTTTATGGTTCTCTCGAAGCATTTATTCCAGCGTTATTACCAGCAAATAGATTCTCATCGAATTTGAATCTAAAACGAACATAAGCGCCCTGAATTGTTGTATCACTATCTACTAGATCATCATCTTTATAACCTGAGAAGTTATAGCCACCTGACAACCATAGATTTGCTGCAACGAGATACCCAACCTCACCACCCACGAGAACTCGACGCCCTGAACTCATATCAGACCATAATACACCTGTATGTATTCCTGCATCCCATCTTTCATTGATGTCATATATAGCTCTTGCACTAAACATGTGTGTCATACCTGTAGACTCTAAACCAGAGAATGTAGCCTGCACATTCTTCAACGCATATTGACCCGACAAGGTAAAATCACGTGTTGGATGATAATTTAAATGGTTCGAGAAAATATAAACATGTTTAAGATACGGATTGTTTAAATCAGTTTTATTATCATCATAACGATATTCAACTTTAGCTAGTGCATCAAAACGATTGTGTTCTGTATCACGATAAGCCAATCCTAATTGGAAGCGATCCACTAAACGATCACCGCTACTATCATTTTTGCTATCTGTTAGGCTAACAACATTTTTTGCCAATAATGTCACATCATCCGAATATTTATAAGCAACGCCTAAATTGTTCAATATCGTATCTGATTGATCTGTCCAACGTGCTTCAATGCGAGCAACAGCTTTCCAGTTAGGGTTCTTTAAATATTCAATACCTAAAGATGCTGCTGTGCTATCAGAATTTGAGTTATTGGCATTTGATAATGATTTAGTTTGCTCAAAACTCGTATTGGCATAAAAACCTTTTTCAAGTTCCCATCGATTACGTAAACCAATTGCTGCCTCAGCCTCTCTCGCACTAATACCATCCCGAACACGATATTCACTGAAGGCTGTTCCATTATTGTTATATTTACTATCAAGACCGAATACTGTTACATTGCGGCGTTGATTACTATTCAGATCATAAAGACCACCAATGCTTGAAACTAATTCGTGACGACCATAAGCACGGAGTTTGGAATTAATTTGATAATTTGCGCCCAACGCGAAAATACGACGACCCGCTTCAGAAATGTCTTGTTCATATTCAGCAAAGACATTCGAACCTTGCCAAGGTAGTTGACTGATTAATTTAGAGCGAACTGTGACACCATGATATGGTGCAACTTGTGTTGTATTCAGTGTTGCTGAATTAGATGACTCATCATAATACTTTAAACCAAGTTCTACAGCCAAAATACGGTTAATTGCCCGTTCAATACTTGCTGATACACCTTGATTTACGCCACTTAACTGATCTTCTGTGCGAATCGCTTCAAGCTTAGCTAAGCCGATTTTATTTAATTGTACACGTCCCTTAATGCCACTCTCTTTACGACCAGCAGTAATAGGTGCCGCTGTATTATAAAATTCTCTATCAGCTTGGTTATGATAAACTTTCATTTCCAAGTCTTTATAAGAATAGTTTAATTCAACTCGTGCAGCATCACCCGATAACTTACCAGTTACATCTGGTTTCACATTTCCTGACGTCGATGAATTTAAGTCATCATTAATATTCTCTGAACGAGCAAACTCAGCAATGAATTTACCTTTATCATTGGCAAATTTAACGACAGTATTCACACTTGCTAACTGATCTTGAGTTAGTGGGTTATTACTCTTCACATAAGAACCACCCACTTTAACTTTATCGGTGACTTTTACAGAACCAGACACACCACCAACCGTATATTCTTCACCACCTTGATCAGATTCAACTGTAATTCGTAAATATACTGGGTTTAAGTCAGCATCAACACTTGGAACTGGATCTTTCAAATAAATACTATTACTGAAAGTATCAATCTCATAATCAGTAAAACGAGTCAAACTTGTACGTGCAATAATTAAACCCGAATTATTACGATCACGCGTAATAACTTCTACTTTTTCACTGTTTTCACGCACGTCTTGCGCATTAACACCATTACCTAAACTATAAGGACCTGAAATGCCCATAGCACGTTGTTCATTCACAACTTGTTGTGTATTTGTCTGTGCAGCAAACGCAGTAACTTTATATTTATCAGCTTCTACTGTACTACGAACACCTGTCAATGAACGGTTATATTGACCTAAAGATAAGCCGTCATCATTTTCAGTACGTGTTACGTAGTCACCATACATTGCATATGAACGTCCTTTATCGACACGAACATACAATTTACTAGTAGATTGAGCATCAAAGCCTTTGGCAGCAGAGTCACCATAAACTGGGTAATATTCATCTGGACGAATATCACGGAATAATCTTTGGTTTTTATCTTTATCTGAATCATATGCAAGTGTAAGCAGGTATTCACCTTTTACCTTACCTTTCAAAAATAATGCAGCACGACCCGTTATATTGCGCTTACCGTCTTTTGAAGCTGAAATCTCATTTAATTCTTCTTCAAAACCATCATTTGAATTAATACCACTCAATTCTTTAGGGTCAAACTTTTTGAAATTAAAAGAACCTTCAACCATACCTACAGCGATAATCGGTCTTAAATCAGGTAAGAAACGAATAGGTGTGCTTGAGTGGAAGATACCACTTTCAACTGATAATGTTCCTTCACCGGCTTCAATTGGCGCTTGAATTGGAACAAGTAAAGTTCCACCTTCAACGAATACTTGAATACCTGACTGTTTTGGATCTAAGTCTACTAAGTCAATCTTACCGATTGAACTATCTAATGTGATAGGTGTACGGTTTGATACAAGCGTACCATGTCGATCGACAATTTTTAAATTAACATAAAAACGATCGCGTCCATTTGCCTGTGGAATCGTTTTACTCGGCTCAAGTTGCAACTTATCTAACTGATCAGGTGCAATAACATTAATACGTTTAATGTCTCGAGTATTGCCCATCATATCTACTTGACGTACTTCTATCGTGTTGTGACCCGTACTTAAATCAACACCAATAAAGTCTAAACCTGCAACCTGCATGTTCGGCAATACAGCACGTTTACCAATGCGTTTTTCAGGAACACGCGTTCCATTTACCCAAAGCTCAAGCTGAGTGCCTGCTGCACCTTTAACTTGAATGGAGGTCTGAGGATAAGGCAATACTTGCCCATCTTTAAGATTTAAAATTTCTAGTTGATTATTCACAGCTGTTTCTAAAGCTGCTTCAAGATTAATCATTTTGGCAGAATTAACAGTATCTACAGACTCTTCATTTGGCATAGCAAGAGTTGAAGAACTTGGTAAAGCGCTAGATGCTTGAACACCAGACTTTTCGGGTTCAAATTGTATTTGCTTGATTTCTTTAATTTGTTCTTTTGAAAAATCAAGATTACAATTCGCCTGAACTCCAACGGCTGAAATACAGCCACTCGATGGCTGTCCACGAACATCCGTAACTTTAGAAAAAATTGGATCAATCGTTAAATCAGAACGTAATATTTGCTCTAAATTTGTATTCTCTTGTTCAATGCGTTTTTTACGCTCTAGCACCCGTTCAATTAAAGATTCTGAACATTGACCAACACCTTCAGCTATCGCAAAATCGGCACGATGCAATTCACCACGTTTTAAATCGACAAAACGGCTATTTGGATCACCTGCTTGGCGATTATTTATTAATACTAATTCAGAACCAATCGGTAGAGTTGTACGATCAACTTTTAAAACATGCGTTTTTGCACTAATTCCATAAAAATCATACTTACCTTCGCTATCAGTAATAACATAACTACCATCTTCAAGATAAATACGAACACCGGGAACACCTATTTCACCAGCATCTTGGACGCTATTCCGATTACAGTCGGTGAAGATTTTACCAACAATAAAACCGTCAGAAATCATCATACCAGGCGTAACTTCTACTTTTGCTGATGCTTCATTAGACTCAACACCTTTCGCATCTTTGGCACGAACACGGTTAATACCATCACCATTGAGAGCATTTGGTCCAATATAAACGCGATACTGTACTTTAACTTCTTTATTTGGAGTGAGTGTACCTAGTCCAAGTGTCAAATAAGGTCCCTTACCACCTAATGGATCTTCTACCTTTTTACCATCAACACGCATTGAGCCTTGAACATAAATAAAGCCTCGAGGAAGTGTATCTGTAATCGAAACATTTGTTGAATCTGCCGTTCCACGATTTGCAACATTCACCGTATATTCTTCGAATTCACCAATTTCAGCAGTTTTATTTGAAGCAACTTTTTTTACAAATAAAGATGAATTCGTATTATCCACTTCAGGGTCAATTGGAATATCAATATTGAGTGCAGGGTCACCATTATTTAATGTGAACTGTCCAGCATAAGACCACTTTAAATCAACTGCTTTATCTGCTGGGAAACTTGAATATACCTTGCGATCACTAATAAAAGTATAACGTTTGTCACCCGGAATAGTGTTTGTGTCTACAATAAAACTATATGTACCTGCTTTCACCAGTGGATAGATAAATTCACCAGCACTATTAGTCACTTGTTTTGCAGGAATAGAAATCTTATCACCTGTTTGAGGATCAATTTCAAATGCTACATTATCACCAATTGGTTGACCATTTTGATCCAATAAAGTAACTGTAGCACCGGCTACAGGTAAACCCGTTTTAGCATCAAATACTGTACCATACGGATCGATTAACACACTTGTATTAATGTCGGTAATTGTTACTGTAGATTGGCCTTGCGCATCCAAACAGTCAGTTAAACTAATATCAACTTTATCACGTTTAAGTGTCTGCAAAACTGCATCATATCGAATGCCTTTATCTGAAAGAGTTGTTGGTAATGTATAGTGGAATACACCTGTATTTGGTCCAGTTTCAATACCAACAACTTCTTCTAAATCATCTGTTTTTGTAGATTTAATTCTAATTTTCACACGATCTGGAATATAACGATCAGCATTACAACTTGCATTTTTAGCTTCTATATTCAGTGGCTTATTTACACTACCAGTTGCCAAAATATTCTTAAAATCACTTGAATTATTTGTAATATCTGCTGAGCCGCTAACTAAAGTAGATGCAACGTTTGATAACACATCTTTCTGACTATCAGTGACAGCATACGAAACTTTATAAGTATTTTTTACTGTGGTTTTTGCAATATTGCGGTTCATACTAACAACAAGATCAACTTGCTCAGATGTATTTGCAGCAATTTGTGGAAAACCGACAACAAGCTGGTTGATCTGTGCAACATCACTTGGAGCAATAGTGCTATAACTATTATTGGCAAGCTTGTATAAAATTTTTGCTTGAGTATTTTTTACTAAAGCAGATTTAAATGTTGTATTAGGTGGTAAATCATCAACCAACAAAACCATTTTTTGTGTTTGACCATCCACCATGACATCAGTTGGTCTAGCTGGCTGCTTACCTTCGTTGCTAATATTGAGCGTGTAATTTAAGTCATAATTTGCACTTGCAGAAGGCTCAAAAGTTTTTTGTTGTACTTCTTTAGTTGCAACTAATTTTGCACCATAGCTAATTGCACTATCTGTAGCGATTGCAATTGCTGTTGTATCTTCAACAACTGTTGCTTTAATTGGTAAATTAAATTGCTGACCTTCTGTTAAATTTGAACTTGTGGTAGCAACAACCCATAAATTGACACTTTGACCAATCTGTAAAGCTACATTAGTCGTTAATTGTTGATCATTCGTATCAAATTGACCATCTTTGTTGGTATCTATGTAGATTTTAATATTGTTTAATTCATTAATTGTTAATGCTTCTAGCTGAACATTAACAGGAGCATTACTATTATTCGATAAAGTATTGGCCCATATTACTCGCACACTAGGTTCAACATCGAGTACTGGTGGTGTAGTTAAAGTAATCGCATACAAAGCTGAAACATTAACATCGACTGTGTTAGAAACTGATTGTTGTTCTTTACCATTTGCTGCTGTAAAAGTTGCGTAGGCAACGTTTTGGATTGTACTACCAACTTTAGGAATATTTGCGGCGTGACCATACTGCGCAGACAGTATCGATACTGTCAACGTTGATAACATGAAAGACATGTTTCTACTTGCACGAATTTGCTTCTGTTGTAGCACAGCGCTCGACCCTTCAACTAAATAGTCTAAATAAAAAACTTTAAGAATTATTGTTGTGGACACCTGCTTTGCGCAAATGCCCACATCTTTAATCAATTCATTTTGAGCAATCGAAATTGCTTAATGAATATTAATTATTTACTTTGATTACAAACTCTAATACCGCACTTGTATTAGGTACAAGAGGTGTTTTCTCAGCAGCGATAGTACCTGTCGAACCATCAGTTAATGCAGCAGTTGAAGTACTCAATGTCGCATTTGTAGCTACTGGAGATGCACTTGCAATCACTTTCAACGTTGTATATGCAGGTGTAGCATCGCTAATCACAACATTAGTTACGTCAGCATTACCTTCATTCGTTGCAGTAATTCTATACTTCACACATTCGCCTGGTTTAGCATAAACTACATTTTGAGTATAAGTACCAGCAACACCTGTTAAACAATTTGCTAAAGATTGCTCTTTCACTAAACGTACTTGACCACTTGTAACAGTCGTTAAGTCAGTATTCACTAAATCAGCAACAGACTGACCACCAACATCTGTTGGTTTGATCGTCAATACAACTGCATTTGGTGTTCCAGCAGTTGCATTTGTTGGAGCTTGAACTTTGATGAGTAAGTTAACAGATGCACCACTAGCAATACTTCCAGTTTTCACTGCAAGATCACTACCTGTAACTAATTCATCGGCATCAGCTATACCATCGTTATCCGAATCCACATATAAGGTTGTTACCCAACCATTTACAGCTTGGTCGTTGGTTAATGTGAAAGGTAATGTATTCGCTGCAGCACCTTCAACAATGTTACCGTTGTTGGTTAAGGTATGCTTGTAAACAACCGTACCACCTGGTGCAACTTGACCAGTACGGTCATTTTGCAAGCTAAGGATACGATTAGTTTCGACTCTTACACGATCAGACATTACATCTGTTAAGCCAGTAGCAGGCGAAGCCACTTTAAAGATAACTTCTTGATCACCAGCTGGAGCATTTGCAGGAGGTGTTACAACTGCAACAAGTTGAACACTACCGCCACTTGGTATATTACCTGTATTCGTGATTGGAGCACCTGTTGGATTACCTGCACCGTCAGCTAAGTAATATTGAACTGTCCAACCCGCAGGTAATGTAGGTGATGTAGATAAATTATAGTTATCTCCAGTTGCACCTTTATTATCAATTGTTAATGGGAAGTTAGTTGCTTGACCAGGTTTAGTTGACTTGGTGTCAATATATTGACCTGTATCTTGACCAGATGCGCCAGCAACTGCACCCGAGCTATTCGTTGCATCACCATTGTGTAAGTCAACTGTTGATGCTGTTACTTCACTAATACTTAAAGTAATCCTATCTGGTGTTGCAGTTGGGTTAGTTACTGGAGTAGCAGTTAAAATTGCGTTAATTGGTGTGACAGGCGCTGGTGTAGGTGTAAAATAGCTAGAAGGTAGCGTTACTTTTGAAATAATCTGATAAGTTGCACCACTTGCAATAGGTCCAGTATCAACAACACCATCACCATTCGTATCAGTTAATGGTGTTACACCATCAGCTTTGAATAATTCAACAATACTGCCCGCTGGCAAAGCGTTTTTATTTACAGTGATATTAAATGCTTCCGTAACATTACCCGTGTTATGGATTACAATTGGTTCACCACCACCTGCCGTAACACCAAAGTTGACTGGGGTACCTTGAGTTGTCGACTTAGTAATGACATCAGGTGTTGGAGTTGTTGTTGATTGTCCATCAGCAAAAGCATCGGTCGCACTATCGTTAATTGTACCTTTTTTAACACCTAAAACTGTTACATCATTCGGGTTAGATGGTGTTTTACCTTCTGTACCTGGACCATCTGGATCCACTTCAGCGATGTTTGTAATGATACCAGCTGGAGTATTTTGGTTTACTCGAACTTTGAATTTCAATACACCACTGCTGTTTGCAACAACTGTAGGAATAACTAATGTCGCTGTTCCTGAAGTGAAGTTATATCCATCAGTATCAGCTGCATCACTTACAGCTGTACCATTTACTGTAGCAGAACCAGCAACATAAGTTAAGCCAGATGGAAGTACGTCGGTGATCGTAACGTTAGTTGCGGTCGTGTTACCCGTATTTTGATAAGCTAAAGTATATTCAACTTCACGTGCTGCAGGGCTTGATGAAGTAGCATCTACATTACTAACGCTAGCAGATTTTAATAAACTAATTACAGCGCCATTGGTAATCTTAACTGTATCTACGTTTTTAGCAGTTACACTTGTATCAAAACCACTGATTGCTGAAACCGTTAACTTACCAAGATCACCAGCAGTAACGTTGTTGCTTGCTGTTGTTGCTTGTACGATTAAGTTAACAGATTGGCCTGCTGTTAAAGTTACGCTTGTTATAGGAGTTTGGCTATCTGGAACACCATCTTTGTTGGCATCAAGATAAACGTTTAAACCGCTGAAATCGAAATTATCAGTTGTGTTATCACGTGTATCATTATTGACAACAGCTACGTTAAAAGTATCGGTGCCATTACCAGTATTTGTTAATGTGTGAGATAAAGATACTTGACCATTCGCGTTAGCAGTTTGAGTTTGATCAGCGATCAACGTGAAACTTGCTACTTGCAATACAGTCGTAGTAACGACGTTTGATGTCACAGTTTTATTAGAACCATTGCTATCAGTATAGCTTGCAGATGCAATGTTACTAATGTTTGTGCCCGCACTAGGAGCTGCTGCGTGTGCTGAAGGAAGGAAAGCTGCACCACCTGCAACAAATGCAATCGAAGCTGCTAATTGCGTTAGCTTTAAACGTTGAGTTTGATTTGACATTCGGAACTTACCCCTGTTGAATATTCAATGTCAGTTTGTTTAATTTTTGGTTTTGTCACTGTTAATACGCGTTTGGGCTGATACCGTTACAGATTTCCCAGCAGGAAGTTCTGCGATCGTCCAACGTAATGCACGATAATCTTTCAGTGGAACATTCACCATTTGATTACCCTCTTTGCGTTTTAAAGGCATCGGAGCAAAATTTGTACCGTCCGTACTTGCTTGCGCGTTTCCTGGCTCAGATTTCGCTAAAAATAAAGTTTCTACGGGTATTGGTAACGTCGCAGCTAAGTTTTTAATTTTTCCTGATGTATTATTTGTATACGTTGCACGATACTCAATTACATCATTTGGCTTCACTTTATTGACTAACTTAGCTACTGGCTTCCCATCTGTGCTTACACTAATGAGGTAAGTTTTTAATTCCACAGATACAGGATCTTTTGCAACTTTAGTTTCAGCAGATACACTAACCGCCAAAATCAAACTAGCTGCACCAAGTAAACCTTTTTTCCAATTATCTTTTATATGCATTTGATCTATTCCAAACCGTGTTACATAGACTTAAATTCAGTTTAATCTAGCAAGCAAATTACTTCTATTCGGTGTAAAATACAACAATTTATGTATTTTTGTTGCTGAAAATCACATTTTTTGTAAAATTCACCTAGTAATTCAAATAAAAGTAACTTCCATACCAACTTCTTGTACAAAGCATGCCAAATCAATAATATTTTCGGCATGCTGTATCTATTATTTACTATTGGGACACACAAAATCTCAGAGTACCTGAAACTGATGGATTTAATAACCCAGTCAAGCTCCATTCAAGATAATCACCAGAACGGTTTGTATTACAAGTATTTCCACTTGGTGTAAGTCTACAACTCATACTGCCAAAATTAGTACCAATTGGTAAACTATCTTTCACTTTTACGTTCTGTAATTTCTTGGTACTGTTATTTTTATAGGTGATTTCATACTCTAAATTATCTTGCTTAGCAGCCTGATTAGTCGTTACAAATGCGTTTGTATCGGAAGATGTTGAAGGACAACTTGCAACTGCACGAACTTTTTTTGTCAGTGTTAAACCAGCACTACCAATAAGTGTCACATCCTGACGTTTAAGCGTTTGCCCTAAAATCGTTTGTGCCGGATTTGTCAGAGCAAATTGGTAACTTGCTTGAAGAGTTCCAATATGTTGTGCGCCAGCAGTAACATTAGTTGGTACATGAACTCGCTGTACTAAACAAATATCAACACTTGGCTGTAATAGAACAGTACTTGCAGCAGTTGGGTTAAATACAACTTCACCCATATCTACCTGACCATTACAGTTCGTATCTCGATAAACCAACGCTTGCCATGGCTGATCAGCACTTGAATTCGGTTGCTGTGTTTGCGTCTGCAATAGTTGAGTCAGTTGAACTGGAATTTGTGTACTTAAGCGGTGAGGATAGTCCGTGACATCTCCAGCAATAGCTGTATGTTGGCCATCTTCATGCAACACAACATTAACAATCACATCACCAAAATTATTTGCTGTATAGCTTGTTGCACTTGTCTTGGTTAAAGCAATGGTATCTGTTGAACGAGTGTAGCCCGTTGTGCCACTGACAGAAATATATTCAGGTAAATTCTGCTGAACAATACAAAATGATGATGGCAACAAGCTTTGTTCAATTGAGAAAGCATAATCACCATTTGCACTTGTCACTGTTGAAGCTAACTGTGTAGTACTACAGTTATTCAAACGAATTGTACTATTTGCAATCCCAACTTCACCTGCATCTTGTATGCCATTGTATGCTTTACTCACATCTAATGTTGTTCCGCTATTATCAACAAATACTCGCCCAGTAATATCAACGTAAATAAGCTTAGTATTTGTAAAAGTACAGGTAATATTGGCACCTTCTTTTATGCGAACAGCGGGAATCGTCACAATATTATTTACAAGCGTCCAAAAAGTACCTGTATTACCTGTTACACCGCTATTTGCATCTACACAGCTAACACCTGATAAGACATATCCAGCTAAAGCACTTTCTGTAAAAGAAACATCTGTATTCAATGTTTGCGCCCAAAGCTGTTGTGCAGAGGTTGCTGTGGTTCCTGCTGTAACTGTAGTTACAGAATCGGTGGTAACTGCTGTTGTACTATTTACAAGATTGCTAAGATTAATATAGTTAAACGTACCCGTCCCATTCACAGAGTTTTTAGCAATCTTAATTTTTGCACCATCTATAATATTGATACTGACAGGAACACCTGTACCTGTGACTGTGTCATAGTTTGCAGTCGAACAATTCCCACTTAAAGACAAACCAATTGCGCCATACCCCCCCGGAGGTAGCTCACTTCCGGCAGAATAGGTGTTACGGTTAACAATACGATAGCTAATACGGTGATAACCAGCACTAAGGGTAGTTGCTGTTGATATTACGCCTCCAGGTACATAACCATTTACAAGCGTTACAGCAACACCATCAACCATGATATAAGCACCATCATCCACACCAACGCTTGTATTCCCAACACAAAAAGTGACTGCTTGTGACGTTGGAATGTATACGCCCGTTGTAAACTCCCATGCTCTACGGTTATCCCCAATGTCAGGAACACTAATGTTATTTAGTTGAACTGTTGCATTTGCATCTGAACTCATGTTGGTAATAATTCTTTGAATCATTGCAGAAGCAGTTGTACTTGATGCTCCATAAGTTGAATCACTCGTACCATTATTACCAGAAACTAAGTATCCACCAGTTGGGCTGGCTTGGTTCAATGGCCATGCACTCAAGATTGGTGTGTCTTGATCAGCAAAATCACCGACTTTTGCAGTTCCCCCAGTTCCTTCATAACCCACCCAAAATGCACCATTAGGTCTGTATTCATTTTGTTGGTTGCTTCCCCACACTTTATAGAGTGTCTCTCCTACACCGCTACCTGGGTTAAACTCATCACTATAAGCTTTAACTGTTGCCTGTTGTGCAGTTCCTAGTACCGCATTACTCATCGTGGCGTAAGTAACCAATAATTGCTTCGTTGCACCATTTGCCATACTACTACCAAGGTCACAATTCCAGTTATTGCCACTTTGTAGACAAGCTGAACCACCTATCACACTTACAGAACTGACGTTAACTCCTGTTTGTGGTGCTGCAACATAGGTTGCTTTTGGATTGGTTGCACTATCTGGCCCTTCATTTTTAATATTGATGATTTGTGTACCAACTCGTCCTCGTACAATCGTGGGTAAATCAGGAGTAATTGTAAAACGAGCTTCTTTGATAACTGGGTCTGGTGTAATTGCTGTTGGGTTAACGATCACGGCATTAACAGAATTAATCACTGGCGTATTTGATGTGGTTGACTCTATTGTTGCTGTATTGGTTAACGTACCTGCTGCGGTTGCTGTACCCTGAATCGTGATTATACAGGTTGCTGTTGTTGCACCTGTAAACAGTCCCGAAACTTTCCAGCCTGCGGTATTATCGCCTGTTAATGTGGGAGTACAGGAGGTAGTAACAGGGCTTGAACCTCCTGTACCTTGTGTCGTAGCTGGTGTTCCGACAATAGAAACATTTTTTAAACTGACTGGGAGTGTGTCATTAAAAGGTAAATTTACAACTGTCCCACCCAATGTTGCACCTGATGGCGTATTGTTGGTAATTTCCAATTGATATTGCATTAATGAACCGAGAGGCACATTGTTCAACTGAGTTGATACAAATGTGCCTGTGTTGCCTACACGTTGACTTTTGACAAGGGCAATTGCACTATCAGCATCCATACTTGAGATACCGAAGAAAAATACATCACCGCCATTATTCGACCATGTGCCCTGACCATCACCTCGTATATACACATCAAAAACTAAAGTTGTAATTCCTTTACCTTTAATATAAATACTACCGCTTGCTCCACCTTCATCACTTGTTGCACCCTTTGTAGATGCATTATTCGTAATATCATTACCAATCACTGATAATTCTTTACTACCAGCTAAGCGACTAAGCACTGGTAGTGAACTTAAATTACTGCTAACCAATGTAAATTCTGCACTAAAACCTAAACCACCTGAACTCCTGCCCCCCATCCCTGCTGCCTGCAATATAGGATTAGTTATAGGTCTATTAAAATTAACCTGAACCCTACCAACATAAACTCTGTTTGTAGTCGATATATTCAATGCTGCAAAACCTGTAGTCTTGATAAACATTGCTACGCCATAATTGGCAGTAGTATCAGATGAACTGCTGCCTGCTCTAATACCACCATTGGTACTATAACACCCAGAGCCATCTGTACATCCAGTTGGAGCGTTTTGTAATGAGGCAGCGAACATATTATCTTGCCCACTGCCAATCGATACTAAGGGGGCAATTACATTGCTTGCTTGTACTGTTGCAGTTGTGCCCGTACCACCTATCGTTAAATTAGGTCTATTAGTATCAGTAGATCCTTGATAAGACGACAAATTAAAAGCGGAATTGGTTATCGTATATGTAGCAGTAGTAAGCGGCGCATAATCGACATAATTGTTATCACTTGGATTGTTGGCATTTAACTTAAATGTTGTTACAACTGGCCCTGCTGTTGGACCCTGCCCAGACCCTGAGCCAGAATAAATCTCAATCGTTGGTGGAGCAGCCAATACAGCTTGGCTACACATCAAACAAGTTAAGATAAACAAAACCAAAGTATATATATAACTAACTTTATGATTCATCATGCTGTAATTAGAGATATTCTTTTTCATTATTTGCTTACTGACCCACATAGCGCACCCCGAAATTAAATTCATAACTTTGGTTTGCAGCTACACTATTTAATGTTCCTGAAACCGCACCAGCATTACCGACTGTGGGAGCCGTCATACCACTACATGATGTGCAGATAGGCGATTGAGATAAAACTGTATAGGCAGGCGTCATGTCTCTAAAGGTAAATGCAGTACTCATAGCAGTAGCACTTGTATTGGTTAAAATCACCTTATACAAAACACATTGACCTTGGCCATTTGCTTGTTTACCGATATTGAGACTATTTGTTGTATAGGACTCATCAGCTGTGCCATTACAATCAAAATCACGTGCTTGCAACTTACTCAACTTCAATTGTCTCTGATTCACTGTAGTTACATCAGTAATTGATGCCAAAACTTGACCATTAGCATTATTCGTTAAATTAATCGTGGTGGTATTCGCTTGGGAAATATTATTTGCTACAAGATTTTTAACCTGAAGCAATAATTTGACTTGTGTATGTGCTGCTAATTTTCCACCCGGCAAGTCAGCTAAACTTCTCATCACCAAATCCCCAGCATCAAAAACACCATTTCCATTTACGTCATAGAAAAGAGTGCTGTTAAACTCAACCTGATCGTTATTCGAAAGAAAACTATAGTTCCCTGTATAATCAACATCAGTATTATTGATTAAAAGATGACTATAAATGACGGTGCCTAATGGCGAGACTTGTCCACGAAAATTTGGCGTGAATTCTACTTTAGCTACAGAATTGACACTTTGAATAGTAATCGCATCCATAATAATATCTTGGCTCGGATTACTACTATTATTACCACTTACAAAACTTGTAGAAAGAGCGCGGAAATAGATCGGTGTAGTTACACTACTGTTCAATTGATCCACTTCAACAACAGCACAGATTAACTGACTCTCACCATTATTCAGATAGATGGTTTTACCTGTTTCGCTACCCATGACATTACAGTTTGAACCATTTCCAGAAACATAAAAACGAACACGGTTCACGCCATTAGGCAAAGTTAAGCTTGTAAAATTACTCGTCGAGTTCGCACTAAGTAAATATTCAGTTCCAATACCAGTATGGCTCACTTTTAATGGAAATATTGCTTGCCCACCCGCAACAGGATTGGTACTTGTTGCGGCAATCACGGTTTTCCACGGATTACCAGCATTATCAACATTCCCATTACCCAAACCATTGTTTTCAGGACTATTTGTCAAATCAACTAAACGTGCTACCGTTGTGGCAAGTAAATTACCCTGATCTTTAATCAAACTCGTTTTGCCAATATCACCTAAAGACTGAGCTTGAGGTGAAACTTCGAATGTCGTATCAGTCGTTACAGCATAACTACTAGGTAAACGTACTTTAACAACGATTGGTAAATTTACGCCTGCGGATAATAAACCTGTATCAGGAATACCATCTCCATTGCTATCTAATAAAGGGGTTACGCCATCTGCACGATAAAATTCAATTTGGCTACCTATCGGAAATGTACTACCTGTCATTGTTACATTAAATACATCAGTATTATTACCCGTATTCCAAACATAGTTATTAAAGCTAAGCTCCCCACCTTGAGCCGCAGCAGAAGCAATAACCGTAGCACTATTGTTTACATCAGTTGCACTACCATTAATTTTGACAGCATAAATTGAAGCAACATTAAGTACAGCTATGTTACTGAGATCAGATATATTTGCTGTTGCTGTATTATTATCATGATCATACCCAAAATTAACGCTATTATTAATTGGTCCAGCAGTTGTTTTATTTACTTTAACTTTAAATTCAATATAGCCAGTTGCATTTGCTGGTATTGAGCTAATGACTGCAGTTACAGTATTTGATGTCACACTGTAATTGATTCCTGCTGGATCGTTACTCCCAGTACTTGGATCTACAGTTGTACCGTTCCAATTCTCACCAGCATTTAGTTGATAAACCAAACTTGAATTGAGTGTATCTGTTAAAGTTACAGAGCCTGTCGCTGTACTACCTAAATTTTGATAATCTAAACGAACGGTAACAACGTCTCCATTTGCCACGCTTGTTTGAGAAAACTTTTTACGAACAACTAAAGCAGACTGATTCGTAACAGTTGCTGTATCGACATTGGTCTTTGTTCCAGATGCACTATTTAAAGAATTTACAGTTAATGTTAATGATCCATTTTGACTAACCGTTGCACCACTCGGTACATTTGCCGCCACAATAAGACCAACTGACTCGCCCGCACTTAAAGAATAAGAAGTAATCGCTGCGCCATCAGGCACGCCATCATTATCTTTATCTAAAAATACAGATAGATTACTGTAGTCATAGCTATCCCCAGTATTATTTGTCACTGCAAAGGTATACTGGTCGACTTCATTACCCGTGTTAGTCAAAGTATGGTTAAAATATACAGTCTGACCCGCTACGACATTTTTAGTATTATTTGCCGTCAAATTAACAGAATAAACTGGAAGAATCGTTGTTTGAACTAAATTCGAACGGCTGACTTGAACAACGGTTGAACCTTCTTCAGTGTACTCACCGATCGCCATATTACTAATGATTTGGCGTGTAGGAACAGCAGCAGAGCTAGACTGATGCACTCCCAACAAAGTAACCAACAAAATCCCTAAAGTGATCTTGCTGTTGCGGATATTTTCTAATGTATTGATTATATTCATCTTCTAGCATCCGCCTAACTTAAGGTGTAACCTGAATAGAAAAATACAACGCTGCTTGCTCCTGTGGTGCAAGTGCTCCAATATTTCCAGATATTTGATCTCCACTCACAGCTACAGAACCCTTACTCACTGACGGCGGCAATGCATTTCGCAAAATACTATAAGCAGGTACCACATCATTAATCACAACATTCGCTGCTGGTGTTGAACCATCATTTTTAATTGTTAAACGATAGGTAACGCATTGATTTGGTTTAATCGTCAAAGGGTTACTTGCATAGGTCGCAGTGGCAACATTCATAAGTGCACATGCTTCATCTTTAGACTGTTCTTTGATCAGACGAAGTTGCGTAGGATCAACTGTTGTTAAATCTGTATTTTGAATTGTTGTAAGTGTTAAACCTTGGATTGTATTCGTGGCAGAGACGACGATATTCGCTGCACTAGAAATACCATTTACTGCAGTTAATGGAGCTTGAACTTTTAAAATTAGCTGAACTGAACTTTGTGGGTTTAATCCACCAGTTATAGACAAATCAGTAGCTATTGGGTCTGTGGTATCTAATACACCATTATTATTGGCATCGTAATACAATGTATAAGTGAAACCATCATTAATGTTTTGAGGGACTACGTTAAGACTTACTTTTCCGCTTGTATCACCTTCAACAAATGTACCCATATTTTTTAATGTATGCAGATATACAACTGTACCGCCGACATTAATCCGCCCTTGTTGATCATTTGCTAAAGTCAACTTGCGTACAGCCACATCAACTTGATCTTTAATACTATCACCTTGAGCATTCATCGGTGATTTCATAGCGAACCAAATTGGTAAACTTGTCAAAGTCGTATTCGCAGGAACAGTGACAACGGCACAATACTGTTTAGTTGTTCCAGCCGCCATGTTGCCAGTACTGGTAATTTCACCTTGTAAGGTCTGACATGTTGCATCACCATTATAAAACTTCACTACCCAATCTGTTGGTAATGTCGTATTGATACTATTAATGTCAATCTCTGTACTCGATGCATACAAATTATAATTATTTGAGGTCGTGCTGTTATTTCGAATAACAAGTGGGAAAACAGCTGTTGCACCTTTTACAGCATTTTTCACCAATAAGGCTTGCCCACCTGAACTAGTAACATTCCCAACCCCCACACCTGAATTGTTGCTGTTATACAAATCGCTTTCGCCCACAGCAACTGTATTGACTAATCGATCACGCGTACTATTTTTTACACTAGTATCTGTTACGGAAGTTGCGGTAATGTCGAAATCCATTGTACTTGTAGAAGTACAATTCGATGGGAAATAAACTCCTAATTTAATTCTTTTTGAAGTGCCGTAAGCCAATCCACCTGTATCAATGACACCATCGCCATTAGTATCTGTCAGCAATGTCCGACCATCTGCATGATATAAACGAACTACAGCACAACTTGGTACGTTACTTTTAACGAAGCTTAAATTATAAGTATCTGTCGCCTGCCCTGTATTCCAAACATAATTATCAAACTGGATTTCTTTTGCTACACCCCCGAAAGTATTGTTTTGGGTTTGTAAGTTATTCAAGCCACCGTTTGGCTCTCCGTCATCATTCGCGTTACTTGGACTATAGTTAAGTACAACACCTAAGGTTTGCTGAACATTAAAAATTACAGTATTCGTTAGCGTATTTTTCAGAATAGCATTTGATACATTGTATTGTTGATAGTCGGCAGTATTGGCAACTTTTTCGGCAGCATTCGCATTCACAGTGACTTTAAAACTTACTGTGCCTTTACTTAAAGCTGCCACACTTGCAAGCTCTACATCTACTTGCCCATTACTCACTTTATATTTTATTGGCGCATTTGCACCCGTCTCAACATCATCAGCATCAGTTAACGATCCTGAACCATTCCCCCAACTACCGCTACCCGATTTATATGTTACATCTGTAGCTAATATATCTCTCAATACGAGTTTTGCTGCCGCAGTACCCATATTTGTATAAGCTAACGTATAAGTAATTTCCGTGCCAGTTTTACCTGTGCTGATATTCTGTGATTTCGTCACTTGAATTACAGCATCATCCACAACTGTTGCTGTATCACTTACGGTCATAGCGATTGCATTATCATGCTGGCTTGTAGCTGTTAAAGTAAAATTAGCGACGTTATTTGCAGTTAGGTTGGTTGGAATACTTCCAACGACAACTAATGAGGCAAACTCGCCAGCTTCTAAGCGAAAACTTGTGGTTGAATTCAGTAAATTATTATTATCATCAGGCTCGCCATTCTGATCCCGATCGATGTAAACGGCTACATTATCTAGATTAAATTGATCATTCGTTAACTGAGTAAGGCTTAATTTATAGTCGTCTACAATGTTACCAGTGTTGGTTAAAACATGAGGGAAGTTAACTTTGCTTCCGATAGTTCCGATATTTTGCTGATTACTTTGTAAAGTTAAAGAGTAAATTGGTTGAACAGTTAAAATAACTGCATTTGAATTAATAACTTGCAGATTACCTTGTTCATCATAGAAGTCACCACTTGCAATATTGGTGATACTGCTTCCTGCTTTAGGTTGGGCAAATGCAATAGAACTATGAAATCCAACAAATAAGCCAAATAAAGCGATAAATGAAGTTTTTGAGACAGCACTTTTCTTGAATCGGCTTATCATGTTTCAGAACCCACAAAAAATTAATAAAGTCTTATTAGCATTTTGACAAAAGCATACTGTAAAAACACAAAATTGAACACAAAAAAATCAAATAAAGTGTTTTATATCTAAACACTTTATCTTACGATAAAATTCCATTCTATATCTGCATACTTACTAGACCTATTTCATAAATCATTTTTTACTCAACTCCAAGTTATAAATTCCAGCAATTAGATTGAATCTCAAAACCAAGTCTTTTAGCTCTATTACGATAACGCTCCGCAAGGATCTTGAAAGTTTTTAGACTGCCAAATACATGCTCAATTGCTATTCTTCTTTTATTGATTTCCTGATTATAGTTTTTTAGTTCAGGATCCAATTTACAGCGTCTTTTGGTTTTACGGCAACAGGCTATTGGGATACAAAGTATAAATCCCCTGATAACCCTTTATATGCAAGAACAAAGGCTCCTGAAGGAATATGGTTTAAATTTCGTTTGAACAACTCGAAATCATGCATTGCATCGCGACTGCTACATAAACTCAGAATTTGCTGAGTCTTGTAGTGAATCATGGCCTGTACTTTAAAGGTATGGGTCTTTTTCTTGCCGCTATAGCTTTTCTTCTATTTTTTAGGCATTTGGATTGGAATTTCCGTGGCATCTATGATCACAACATTCCAGTCGATGCCTTCGCCCTCGGGTAAATCTTTGGGTAAATTGAACAGATTGGACCAAATCAGGCAGTCTTCAACATGACGGACAATTCTTGAGGCTGTGGGGTCTGAAATCCCGTAACTCGCCGCAACGTGAAATAAGGTTCGGTATTCCCACCAATCGCTTAGACAGAGCAGAACCTGATCCTCCAGAATTAACTTGGGCGGTCTGCCTTTGGCAGAGACATGCATTTTCAATTGGTCAACCATTAAATAAAAGGTTGATCATGAGATGCCTGTGTATCGCTTAAACTGAGGATCAGAAAGCTTGTTTGAATCGATGTATTTCATCCGCAGATTATGCACGAATGTCAAGAAATCTGGAGTGTAAATATTAACCAAAAAGAAGATCGTTTTTTGATTTATGAAAGAGATCTACTGTTTAAATTAGGGGCTTAGGAAGTTAAGCATATCAAAAAGTATGGTAACTTCCTTATATGAAAGCAAAAAATAATTGCCGCGCTTCACTGGTTTTTGCATAAATCCACCTTGGTGTCGTAGCAGCACCAAACACAAAACCCAAGTGTAAACTTGGGGGCGTTTTGGTGCTAAAACGAAAATAATAAGGTGTTTTTGACGCAGATTTTGACGATTTTAAACCATCAAGCTGACCAATTTAGCATTAAAAACTCTTAAATTGCCTTAATTTTAGCTACTTAACTAATTGATAATTAAGTATAAAATTTTGGTAGGTATATCCAGACTCGAACTGGAGACCTCTACGATGTCAAAATAGTGCTCAATTAATAAAATCAATTATTTATGTCTAATTGGCGCCCTTCATTAGCCCTTTATTTTGTTACACTTTTTCAAAGGATATACAGCAAGCTCTTTCCCCCATTATGAATGGCATTGAGTTTCCGATCAAATGCAGACTAATTTGCGACACCAAATGTCGTGCTATTGTTTATCCACAACTTTTTGAATTTGAAATTCAACTCATCTCTAGAATATCATCTTGAATATGTAACAAATTCAAGTGATAGTCATGAGCAATTCTCAAATCATCGAAATCAAAAATCACCTAAGGCGTGAGTTATTCTCAGATGTTTATTCGATTTCACTCATAGAACCTTCTATAGATATGTCTATCGCTGTAGCTATCGAGAAAGTATCAGCTGGATTTCCATCACCTGCACAGGATTATATCGATAAAAAAATCGATATGAATGAGCACTTAATTAGCAACGAGTGCGCTACATTTATTGTCAAAGTCGGTTCACTATCTATGAAAAATGCTGGCATTGATATTGATGACGAGTTGATTGTAGATCGGAGTCTTGATGCTAAACACGACGATATTGTCGTCGCTCTAGTCGATAATGACTTCACTGTAAAAAGACTAAAAATAGAACAACAAAGAACTTGGCTAAAAGCTGAAAATCCTGATTATGATGACATTCATCTCAAAGATGGTCAGCAATTAATTATTTGGGGTGTTGTTACTTTCATACTTAAGAAAGCTAGAAAGTAATGAAACACGAGAACAAAGTATTTGCATTAGTTGATGTAAACAATTGCTATGTCAGCTGTGAACGTATGTTTAATCCTAGCCTGATTGATAAACCAGTTATTGTTTTGAGTAACAATGATGGTTGTGCTGTTGCTAGATCGAATGAAGCGAAAGCACTTGGAATTAAAATGGGCGTTCCCCTTTTCCAAATCAAAGATCTTGTTCAGAAACATAATGTTCAGGTACTTTCTAGTAATTATGCTTTATATGCTGAGATGTCACGGCGATTTCATAAGATTCTAGGTCAGTACGTCACTGAATCAGAACAAGAGATTTATTCAATTGATGAATGCTTCTTAGATTTGACCGCTTATTACATGCATTATGATTTAACTAAATATGGTCAAGACATGCGGCAGAAGATTTTGAAATGGATTGGGCTACCTGTATGCGTGGGGATTGGGAAGTCCAAAACTGAAGCGAAAATTGCTAATCACATTGCAAAGAAGAATCCAAGCTTTAATGGCGTTTGTGATCTAGTGAACATGGATCTGTGCAATAAAGAAGATTATCTCGCTCAGATAGAAGTTTCTGAAGTTTGGGGAGTTGGACGTAAGCATTCAAAAAAACTACAAACAATGAATATAAATACTGTGCTGGATCTCGCAAGTGCAGATCCACGTGAGATGCAAAAACTGTTTTCAATCGTGATGGCCAGAACTGTTGCTGAACTACAGGGAATTTCATGCATAGAAATTGAACATACACCACCAAGCAAAAAGCAGATTGTTGCCAGCCGTTCGTTTGGATCACGGGTAACTGAACTGACGGACTTAAAAGAAGCTATCTCTATGTATGCCCAAGATGCATGCTCTCGATTAAGAAGTGAAGACTTACTCTGCGGTACAATTATTGCTTTTGTGCAATCCAACCCTTTCGACCCTAATGTGCCTTTCTATAATAAAGCGGTTAGTTATACATTTCCTGAGCCTACAGACTTTGCACCTGAACTGGCTAAAGCAGCAACATTAATGCTAAATCATATCTACCAAGCAGGAATCAAATATAAAAAGTGCGGTGTAGTGTTGACTTGCCTTGAACCAAAGAGTGGCCATACTTATGACCTACTTACTGACTTTGACGAAATTGAAAAGAAAGAAAGACTGATGAATGCTATGGAATGTGTACATCAGAGATTTGGAAAGAAAAAAATTAGTGTCGGACCATGTTTTGTTCCTGGTCGGAACTGGTCAATGTCGCGGGATAAATTAAGCAAAAATCCTTTTATGTGGGATGAATTATTGACTATTAAAAACTAATTTAATTACTTAAAATTTAATAAATTACTGTTTGAGTCTATTTTATGAGTAATCAAATCCATATCGATGAAGAAATAATGAAAATGAATGCTTATATGGAAAATATGAGGCAAGATAGCGATAGAGGAGCTGTATTGAGTTTTGCTGCTGCACTAGAAGATCGATTAAAAGAAATAATTATGTTATTTCTTCGCGATAGTAAAAGTTCATCCGAACTTTTAAATGGGTTTAATGCGCCAATTGGTACCTTTTCTGCAAAGATATTAATGGCACATGCTCTAGGTTTAATAACTGATAAAGAGTTCAAAGAAATTCAGACACTTCGAAAAATAAGAAATCGATTCGCTCATGCATGGGAAAATATTGATTTCGAAACAAATGATATCAAAGCTATGTTATATACATTACCAGTTATTGGACTATCACCTGAAGAAAAATCAAAACCAAAAGCATATTTTTATAATTGGGCTACGGTGTTATTAGCACGACTTTTATGGAGAAATAATTATTCAAAGATAGAAAAAAGAAAAGAGGGAGAGTTTGATAATTTGTCAAAAGTAATAGATAACCACCCTCATTTACTGTGAATATTTTTTCTCATAATTACTGGTTTTTAATTACTTTAGAGCAAATTTCTTCTAAATTATAGAAAGCTTTACCTGTAGTGCTTTCAACCAGACACTTATTCCTAAGCGATTTGTTCCATCTACTCCACCAGAGCATGAGGGCAAAAATATGGTTTATGTATTTGATAGTGAAGATTCATTCAATCTAACATATGATGAGATAGTTGAAATTATCAGAAAAGCAAGACAAGCAGGCCCAAGGATGGTGCCTGTGATTGGAACAGTAAGCTAATTAGTTAAGATCAATATTCAAATAGCTCTTACATCAGAGCTATTTGATACTCGAATTAATAATCTCATCAAAATTTGGATAAAATTTCTCTAAATTATTTATAAGCTGTATTTTAGAACTCTCATCATAGAGTTTGAATTTTAATGATTTTATATATTCTTCTACAAAAATTAATCGACTAAAGTCTGAGTCTTTAAGTGATTTCTCATTTAAAAACATATGATAAGTCAAAAGAAATCTATTCATCCTATGATTAGTTCTGTTCCTTTCTCGAACATTCAATGCTTTATCCATAATTTTTTCCTCCTATTCTAGGACTGGAAAATAAATATTTTGAGAATAAAGTAAATAAATTGTCATATTTCATACTATAAAAAGTAATTCACATTTGTTACAGTTTTATGACATGAAATTTGTGATTTTTTTCTAATTTTCATATAGATAACACAGTTTAATTATATTATTCTTTCATAAATTCTTAAAAGTGATGCATCAAAAACATGAGCGATACAAGTCTTTTAAATGAATTGAACCTAATGATCGATCAATATGTTTCTAGAAATGGGCGACAACCTGATCGAATTATTTTAGGTTACAAAGCCTATGGGGATCTAATGAATGATTCTGTATTTTCAAAAGAAGTGACTAATTCAGCACTGAATCCTAATAAAAGAAAATACAAAAAATTAAAAATTAAGGTGACTAAAGATGATCATCAAATAGAACTGGAATAGATGAAAAGAAAAAGCCCTCGATTGAGGGCTTTTTCTTTTCATCTTAATAGTGAGCATAATTTTGCGCCAACTTATAACTATATATAGAATCTTGTGCATAAATTTTCTCAAAACTTACAACACTTCTTAAAGTGCTCTAACATGAATACCAACATTAACGTGAGTATTGATTGTTTTAGCTGTGCAGCTTGGCAATATACACATAATAAAAACGCTCAAAATCAATGAAGATAGTGAGCGTTTGCAATGATGAACTACTTTGTTATGCGATCCGATTGTTGATCCAGCCATAAAAGAACTGCTCCTGTGTTGGATTGCGTTCACAGATTTCGATATAACGTTGCCCTTGCATGATGTTCAGAACTCGCACTAAAACTTTTTCGCCTTCTCTGCCACGTTTGGCCATAAAAGTTTTAAGAGAATTTAATGTTGCAGATCCATACACACCATCGACTACTAAATCTGACCACCCGCCTTTACCTTGATTGTTCAAAAGATTCAAAGCACGTTGTAGCAACGGTTTAGCAAAACCTGTGCCGCAATTAACTCCTGTATCGAGTAGCTCTTCAGCAACAGCTGATGAAATAGAGTTCACCTGGTCAAACCGTGGAGCTGTCCAGTACTGTTTTTTATAAATTGCCTTAGCAGTTTCAAGGGGTAAATCTCGCATATGACCTTTAAAGCCACTCGCACGTGCTACAGCTTCAGTAATACCGTACTTTGTAGCACCGCCTCGATCTGCGGGATTGTTTACATAACCGCCTTCACGTTTAATCAATTCATCTAGGTATTGTTCGATGTTCATTTCACTTTCCTTTAGATGTAAAAAAACCGCCTTTAAGCGGTATAGGAATCAAATCAGCTTTATTTAAAAATTGAGCCAAATGTTTCTTTGACTTCTAGAATGATTTCAGCAAGTGACTTGCCTTTCATCAACTGTACAGCCTGATACAAGATACCAATGCAAAGCATCCCGAAAACAGCAAACATCAGCATGACAAAGCCTTGAGCCATGTGTGAGTAATGTTTTGATAATTCATAGTATTCAATAAAAGCTGAGCCACCGTACAAGCTAATAGCAACACTAAAGACAAACTTCATAATCACACTAACGTTGATTTTAATTCGCCCTTCTTTGTCTATATCTCCACTTAAGGTTAGTGCGAATATGGCCCCCACAACTGCGGCTAAAATCTTGATGAACCACGGCAAAGCTTTAATTGAAAGTTGTTCATGCATTTTTACTACTCCAGAAAATGAAAAACCGCCCATAATTGGCGGTCATATTTATGTTTTAAAGTTAAACTTCGATTTGATATACAACACCTATTGGTGCACTTCTCTTTATTTCATTTCCACTTATATAAACTTTATCTCCTGCAAAAAATTTTGTTGAACTAGTACAAAGCACAAGCCCTGTACCGTCAGCCACTAATACTTTGTAATTTGGATGATCTGCAATTTGAACCGTGCCAATAAATTCAGGAGTTTTAGGAAGCATCTCGAAAAAGCGATTGTAGATATTACTCACGATTCACCCTCTCAATTGATACAGTTTGATTCACAAGCTTATGAGTGAATGAACCACTGACACCGTCAACAATTCCCCACCAATCACCATTAAATGCAACCAACTCACCTGGTAAACATAAGCCTATTTCTTGGGTGATTGGCATCAATAAACTGTGATTCTCAACTAATCCAGCTTTGGCCAAAACTTCTCGTCCTTTGCTATGCATCACAGTGGTTGAGGTTAATAGTGGACTATTAATCGATTCTTGAAGCACATCACCTGCAGTGCCTATTCGTTTAACTTTACCTGTGTCACCAGTGCGATCGTTAGTAAGAAATACCCCGTTATAATCAGGATAAGGCTGATAATCAGTCGATTGATCTGTAACAATACTTTCTGAAATTACTCGATCATATTCATCAATCGCAATTGAATCCCACCATGTTTTTTTATAACGTGGCTTGATCGTCAATGTATTACTATTCGGCTCGCTGTATATAAAGCCACCTGCAGCTTCTACGATCAATTTTATCGCGGCTATTGGTGTTAGATTTGAATAGCTCAAGCTTTCAGGCGGTAAGATCCAACCTAGGGCATCAATTAGATCCCAGTTCAGCACAATGTCACTATTCACTCGATCTAACTCAGCTTGAACCAGTTGAACTGACGTTCTTTCATTCTCTTGAGTGAAAGATCGTGTCGGTGAATATGGCGCATCAAGTAATGCGGTAGGACTACGACCTGAGAGCTTGTAAACATCTTTGCCGAACTGTCTTGAGCGTGAAATGTTTTCAAGCAACATGCGATGCTCATTGCCATTGATCATGATTTTTAGAATTACAGGCTGGCCATTAATCGGCTCAGTTTTAGACTTTTCATAAAACGGGATCGATAGATTATATGACCAGCTCCAACTGCTTCGGTCAGTGCTGTAATCGCCACTGTAAATTTGGATCTCTTGCCCGTTGTCTAACCGGGTTACTTTGATTTCATTCACGATATACCACCAATCAACGGGTGCAATGTTTGGCAAACACTCATCAGCACCAAAATTTAAAATAACGTTGTGCGAATCAATGTCATGACATAAACAAATAAAATTTAGATCAGGTGTACCGACATACTCTGGCTTTGGCTTCGGCTCTATTGGATCAACTTTAGATTTGCGGTAATAAACCGCTTTAGCCACATCCCATGGGATAGAATCCGTTGTGATTAGCTCCAAGCCACTGTCATGCTTGAACATGAACCGCTTTTCAAAGACCCCAGCCACTTCATGACTAAACGTAATTTTCTTACGCTTACGAATCATTTCCTCCCAATTAGCTTGGCAGTTAATCAGTAACTTTTCAGATTCGGCAAATACTAAAGTGCGAGATACGAAGCGCTTGTCATTCTCTTGCCATACAAGATTTAGATCACTAACCAAACCTGTTGTTTTTTCAAAAAATGAATGTATTGATTGTTGAAGATAATTAGATTGAGCAAAACCACAATTAATTGCATTTGAAATAGTAAAACCGCGCTCAAAAATAAAGGCGCTGTTATGCGCCTTGAATATTGCTTTGCCATATTGAACGGTTTGATCAATTAAAACTGGTAACGTTTTCTGATATCTAAAATCGCTGAGATGGTTTAAACCTAATATGAAATTAATATCAAATTTAGCACCCACATTTGATAAAAAAACAACATTAATAAAAGCATTAATCTGCCCTACAACATCCTCTGAACTACGATTACTACCAGTGATGTACGCTGTAAATCCACAATTTACAAGTGTATCAACATAACTTATTGCATAATTTGAGTCATAAATTGCAATCAAATTAAATGGCGGGCTTAAAATGCTGGGCTCTGGACTGCTAAGATACACAGCTTTAAGTAAATAAGGCTTACGATCAATGCTCATGCTGTAGCGACTCCTGCATTATAGTGAGCAAGCACACGTTCTGCTGTCAGCGCGTAATCATATAAAGCTACGTGACCGAGATAACCTTTTAAATACTCATTATTATAGAAACTACCAGAATAACCGATTGCACTATTGGCAACAGATCCTATGCCATACCACCCGCCGCCACCGCTCAAAGAGGTATCTAGTACACCGTTTATATATATACTTAAACTTGTTTGTGTGCATGTAAAAACAATGTGATATAGCGTGTCATTAGTTAAGGATGATGAAGATAGTTTATTTGCTTGGTTAAAAATCATATTTGCAGTAGATGACAATTGCATTCTTAAACCAGTGTTATAGCCTATCTGAAGTGTGTTACCGCTATAGTTACCATCTATTATTTTTACCCAGCATTCCATGCTTGCTTGGTTTAATAAAAATTTAGATGGCGATCCAAGTTCAATTCGACTACTTGACCCATTAAAATAATAACAACTACCTAATGCATTCGACAGAACTGCTTGACCTAACAAACAATTGTAAATAGTACCATTTGCAGGACTACTCATAATATCAGCAGCAAAATTTCCGGCTAGTTCGTTTAGTGGATAATATGCAATCGGATTATCTGAAATGATTAATGACATATACTCTGATGCAAGCACTTTAATTTCACTGCTTAATTTACTAGTGCCATCATGCCAAACTCTTGCTTTGTAGTAATATGTTTCACCAAACTCTACATTTGTATCTACATAATACATAGTAGATAAACCAGCTATGATTGGATTTGGTAGATCAATTTCTGCAATTCCCGTCATACTTGAATCAGAGCGGATAATATCAAAAGAGTCAAAATCACCAAATTGAGCGAACTCAAGACGTATACCAGCCATACATTACCCCAAAGGTTTTAAAATGATTGAATCTAAAGTTAAGGACGATCCAAGCACTAAGTCATTATTATTAAGAAGAATATCTGTACCCACTGCAAAATCAGCAACAATCACACCATTTCCGTTATACAGTCTTGCCCAAATCGCAGTCCCTGTTTTTATGATTGTTGCTGCGTCAGATGGAAATAATTCAATTCCATCGGAGAGAAGTTGCTTAAAACACGGCTTTTGTAGTACCAAAGTCACAAGCTTTGCAGAATTATTTGCTGCTACTGTTGTGTCTATTGGCTTACTATCATCATAAAAAATAAAAGTAGCATAATTGCTACCTGAATCTAAGAATTCTGCCAATGCTTGCAATTGAGCCAAGCCAGCGGCTAAAGAAGGAATCACACTCATTTTGGCACCACGTTATCTTGAATCACGGCATTTAACTGATGATTTGGATCGGTTGATAGGAGCAAGTAATTTCTATCATAAGAAACGTAAGTCTTGAATTTACCAAATTTGTTTGTTCTGACCGTTCTTAATGTATACCCTGTTTCCCTGCAACAAATCCTGACGAGTCTGTTGGCAACAGGCACACCAAGCACTTGTACAGTTCCAGCAACTATATTCTGTCTACTTGATGAAAAACCTGTATCAACAATTTCTAAGGTTGTCATAATTGCTCCAAATTTAAACAATAATCCATTCTGCCGTAGCTTTGCGCATCAATTGAAATACTTAAGACTATCCCACTTTCAGTAATTGTTTCACCAGTAGCTGAACTGTTGAGTTTTAGTCTAGCAAATGGCAGAATACCTCTAAAATTCAGTAGATTATCTATAATCGGGTACTGCATATAAAACCCAATGGTAGGGTTACCAATAGAAAGAGCAGATGGTGAATTATTTAAAAACCCGAGCCCAACAGCTTGTGATAAATTCTGCTGATTGGTTATTCCTATATTGTTGTACCACAACTTTGCTCGCTGGTTTACTCCCTCACCATATGCCGCACTAGTTGAACAACCAACAGCCAATCCCCCGCGTGGCACAGCATAAGTATTCCTTGATTGCTCTATTTTTCCTGTTATACCATTTGCTGCCAGCATTAAATTTTTTCCTTGAATTTTATAATCATAAAACTCAGCAACACCGTACAACGATGTACAAAAACTTCCAGAATCTATAGTTAATAGGATCGATACTCCATCTGAGACAATATAAAAGCCTCTGTTTCCATCGCTTGGGGAAGTCGCATCACTTCTCTGATCATATCCATATGAATATTCAGGTGTTGCATAATACCATTTTGCCCAGCCATGATATGTTCCATCCCACCCCCAATTCGCATTTACATTATTTGGATCAAAAGGCATTTGAACACCAACAATACTGTCGATATCTGACATTCCAGACACTACACCCACTTTTGCAAACTTTGCCCCATTTGCTGCTGCACCTGACACACAGAAGTCATGGACTAATAAAATTAATCTAAGCGAATCTGGGTCGGTTGAGCGATATGCCCGTTTAGGCTCGCTGCTTCCAACAGCAGTAGAGTAAACCAACTCAAAATCCAAAGGTGCTGTTGAGCATGACGCTGTTCCACTTATCGAAATGGGATGCTCAGAAGTACATTCAATAATGATATTATTTGTATTTGCACTTAAAACTTTAAAATCGCCATTCCAACCATTTGTTGAATCTGTAATTCTAATTACTTGCCGATCAATAAATCCGTGTCCAGTACCAAGATTAATAGTCGCGGTAATCGCATCTGTTGATGACTTTGATAAACTTGTAATTGTATTAAAATTAAAACCTGTAACTAGCACAGCATCTAACAGTGTAATCATGCTACCCCAGTTATTAGATAGCTGCGGAATACCTTTCATTGTGTTTCGAAAATGCTTTACTAAACCTGACATAATATTTACTCAATAAAAAAGGCTGCAATTGCAGCCACTTGGGTTTAATAATTTAAATAACTCTATCAATATCACCGCGATACATAATTTGAAAGTTATCACTCAATACGGTTGGTGCTGACTGCTTCACAGTTCTAATACACCAGATTGGATACATGGAAGCGATGGTGTTAAATCGAAGAACATTTCCTGAAGCCCAACCACCGCCCCAGCCCTCTTTTTTAATCAAAAAATACGGTGCGTTTGTAATAGGATTAATTGGCAAACAATCTGCATTTACATTACCAATTCCGATCTGTCCTGACTCTTCACCAATGATTCTGAAGTTTGTTGCATCCGTAAAAATCAATGCCCAACGTTCCTGAATTGAACCTTTATTGGTAACTTCAATCTGATACAAAGCATCGTTATAGTTTGCTGAAATACTTGCTCCACTTGCTGTATCTGCCCAGACATTATTCCACGTACCTTGCACAAACTTTGACGTATAACGACTAAACATATCCCCGATGACTAAAGCTGATCCAACAATGGTATTTGCTGCATCATAGTTATGGGTTAATGCCTTAGTAAATGAAATTTGTCCATTAATCTGTACATCATTGATCAAACCTAAGTCTTGATAGCGGTAAGCAACTGTCAACGGAGCAACTAAAGCATTCAATGCAAAGTCACCGCTTAGCGTCACTTTCCCATAATCATAATCAACCACGTACATATCATAAGGAACTTTAGTACCTTCGCTATCTTCAAGCTCACACCAGGATATGCGTTGGTCATCTAAGTCATAGGTCTGCCCTGCAATATTGGATGGTAAAACCTGAGTCTTTGAGGCTGCCACGACACCAATATCACCGACTCTAAAAATTGGTACACGTCCGTCAATCGGTAAACGAGTGGCACTTAAACCCAGAATATCCTTATCAAGTGGAATGTAGGTATAAGCTACGGCGTTATAACGAATCGAATCTGCTGCAATCCAATTCGGTGCATCGATATAAACCAAACTTGCTTCAGTGTATTCAAGCTCTTGGAGATACCAAGGTTCAGCCTCAATTTCAGCGCGATTTGCAGATGTGATTTCAGTTTTTGTATAGAAATACACGTCTACAAAGCCTGTGTCATAGTTGACTTTGCCGCGCGCCTGACTTGTTTCAATTTGCCCTTGCTCATTAGCTGTCAAAGTTAATTGACCACCATTCAAAAATGATGCAACGACAGTCAAAGAACCTGGTCGAATCGGGATGACTGGCGTTCTAAAGCTAATATGATTCACTGGCTGCAAATCGGTCATCGTTGTTAAAGACTGCAAAGTGATTTGATTATCAACATTCGGTGTCCAGCTGCTTAACTCAACTATGCCAGTTCCGTATTGAATAGATCCTGATGCGGTACCGCTACCATTTGCTGGATCAATATTTCTATATAGCGTACTAGTACGGTCAATGTATGTATCATTACCAAGCTTAAAACGAACTGATCCAGTTAATATCTGTTCATTAAAACCATTGGTGATATCTAATTTAAGTGAATCTGCTGTGATTTGTTTCACACCTGAATTTAAGCCACTTGTGTCTCGATACTTGACTTCAATATCAGTATTTGTGAAAGCTTTAAGCTGTTTTGTTGATCGAGAAACATTAGAAATTTGCGGATAAAAGCTCATAATCACCCCGAAACATAGACAACAGATAGATAAGACTGGCTGTAAACAATTTGCTCAAGCACAGGTGTCACTACACAGGCACCACTTGCATAAGTGATTGTCCCCTGCACATTTCCTAAGCGATCAATCAAATTCCCAGTAGCTGCATTTATTGGGACATCAAATAATGTCACTAATTGAAAGTTATCAGGTGAAGAAGTTGGGTACTCATACACAGGTATTTTCAATTCAACACTATTTGGTTCAATTGCAGCACCTGTCCCAATATTAAAACTTAATTGTTGAGATCCATTAGGGCTGACATTTGAAACAGTCTGTGATTTTGGATCGCCGAAGCTGTAGTTGATCGTGAAAACTGTTGCTTTTTGCGGCAATTTATTCGGAATTATTCGCCCAACACCTGTTGCATAATTAACGGTACCTGTAGCATCACCAGTGAATTGCCCTTGTGAATTAGATGTTGCAGATTTTGCAATACCTTCTAACATCCAATTCACTGCTACTGAACTTGCAGCAATCCCTAATTGATTGAGATCAAACTCGATTGCAGCAGGCAAAACTGCTAGATCAGCTCTCTCAAAAGTTGATATTGGCGTTCCCCATAACAACAGAATTGGAGTATCAACATCAGGTAATGCACCTAATGTGACTAACCATGAACCAGTCACATAGTTGATTGTTCCAGCTCCATATGAATCACTCGATCCTTTTAATTGCCCATTTCCATTATCTTTAAGTGTATAAAACTTACCTTGAGCCATATAAGACACTGACAAAGAACCTGGTGCAGGAATTGGTACCAAAACACCAGTCCAGTTAAGAGACTGATTATTCTGAGTGACAGGAACTGCATAGGTATGCATCGGCTGTGTTGGTGCAGCAGCTGGCTTAAATGTGATACTTAAACTTGTTGAACCTGAGCCAGCAGAAGCAGTCCATTGAATCAATCCACGCTGATAGTCAATAGTTCCGACTTGAGTACCATCCGACTTTTTAAGCAGTCCACCCTGATCTGCAATCGCATTACCAAACAATATAAAAGAAACACTAGAAGGAATAACACTAGAACCGATATACAAGTTTTGTGATGTTCCAATCGTTGTTGAATAAGCAACTGTGATCGTATTTGCGTTGCCTGATACCAATGCAATACTTTCACTTGAAGCATTCAAGTCAACTAAAGGAGTTTCAATTTGAGCTGATGGAACCAGTTGGCTAAAGATGCTTGCTGCTTGAACAGTGAACTGACCAACATTAGCATTTTCAACTAAATCAGTACTTGCGTAGTACTTCCCCGTGTCAGCAACTAATGTGTCTCGAATAATCGTTGTAGATTTAGTTCCTTGATACCATTGGCTTGCTGATAACCCAACAAAATCAATCTCAAGCGGATCATTCAAATCGTAAGTAGCAACTTTGTATTCAACTTCTTTACCGTCCACGATCATGATTGCAATACGTGTCTCAACTTTAGTGATTCTTACGTATTGCTCATATTCGTTGCTTTTGCCTTCATGCGAAATTAATACAATCGTGTCACCGACATTTGCCTCAATTTCATTTTTAAACATTGCAACTTGGATGATCTTCATGCCTTGCCACAAAGTATCTAACGGCGTTCCCGCAATCTGCCCACCTTTAGCAAGATAATTTTCAACTCGATTTTGAGCAGAATCACGGGTATCTACATGTGAATCTGTGCTGAACAAAAGTGCTGAGACGTTCGGATCATCAGGATTCTTAGAAACAAAGACGGTTGAACCCATTAACGCATCAGTATCTATACTATTTACACCAGCATAGATCTTACGCATTGATACACGGCCCATGGTTCGATCTAGTTCGGAGACATCAGGGAAAAGGTTATTGCTTTCCCCATCCACTACAACTTGGCCAGAATATTTACCACCTCCGTCTGTTGTATCTGTAAGGCGCTCAGACTTATATAAAACTAAATTATTGGTCTCAATTGGCATTTGGCACCTCTAAAAATCTAAGGGTAACTTTGTAGTAATCTTCTTCTGAAACTGTTGGAAAGCCTTTGACTGGATCAGCTTCAATTGCGCCTTGTGCATGATTAAAAATCACGTTGAATTGGCGTGTGTCATGCGGATATTCAAAAACCAATGTGAATTGTTCATCTTGCAAAGCTGACCAGTCTTGAATGACTGATAAAACTGAGCGCTTAATCCATCCCTGATTGTCAGTTTTAGATAACAGTGTGATTGGTCTACCTGACTTCTTCTTTCCTTCTTGAACTATCAGAGTGCCATCAACGGCGTACTCTTGATTTTGTTCAATCGGCTTCCAAGCAAATTCGTCAGACCATAAAAAACCGTCCTCAAGTGGGACGGTTTCATTTGTTGCATTTCGTTTGAGTCTCATTACATTCTCTTCTTAGCCTGTTCAAGCTCTCTAAAGAATTTTTCAGTAAAATCGGCTTCTTGCTCGTCACCATATACAGTGGTTGAGTTATTGCCATTTACCAGTTCAATTCGCACATTTTTAGGACTACCTATATCGATATTAGGCATCTTGAATTGTTGAATAGAAGGAGCTTCAATATTTGGTGCAGAGATCTTCGGTGATGAACTTCCGATAGAGCCTTTACTATCTAAGCCATCAAGAATTTCTTGCATCCACGCTTGAGATTCATTACGACCAATCTTCGCATCAAATGCACCACTTGCAGATCCTCCATTTAATGCAGTTCGCAATTGATTGTTCATTCGCGTTATTGACTCATTCTTAAGTTCTTCAGCACGACCTTTTTCCATGCCACCAGCAATCAACTGATCATAGAAGTTCTGAGCCATTTGATTTTGACCGTCAGCCAATTGACCTAAACCTTTAGCCGTTTCAGCTGCTTGAGCTTTGCGTTTAGCATCGACTTTGGCCATCGCATCAATCCACTCATCAGCAGTAGATTTAGCTTCTTCACGTGCAACTCGACCAAGTTCACGGAAGCCATTAGCAGCATCGAATCTTGCTGAATTCCCAATATCATTCATGGTTTTGACTGAAGTATTACCCAGGTCGTCGATTGATGATTTAAGATCATATGCCGACAACTTAGACTCATACCAAGCAACCTTAGCAGCATCACCACTATTGTAGATTTCATCAGTCATCTTTATCAGAGCTTGTTTAAGTTGACCTGATGTAGCTTGACCACTTCTCTCCATTTCGCTAAATGCATCCATATAACTTTTAGCAGCAATAGACGCTTCAGCTTTGGTTTGTAGTCCAAACTTTCCAAAAGCTTCAGCAACAGAGTTGATACCTGCTTGAGTTTTATCAGCTTCTTTTTGGATATTGATTAATTGCTGTTCGGCTTGTTGTAATAAGCCATCAGCAACTTTTTCACCAAGAGTAGAACGTAAGTTGATAATTTTCGCTTTAAGATCATCAATTTCTTTCTGATTTGTTGCGGTGCTAATAGCGTTACTAATACTTGCATCAAGAGCTCGGCCAACATCAACACCGCGGTCTTTTAAATCATCCATACCATTGATAATGGTTTTGACATCACTTAGCGCTGATTGAAATGCTTTCGTTGATTTACCTTCAAGCTCTTCATAACTCAATCCAGTACGGCGAATTGCTTCATCAAGAATCGCACCTTGAACGTCTGCAGCTGATCTTACTGAGTTAGCATATTGAACTTGCAATGCACTCGATTTGGCTTGTAGTTTATCAATATCAGTTTGATATTTACTTACCTCAACAGTCCACTGCTTATAGTTCATATCAGCATTGTTTTTCTTCCAATCATCCAACTCCTTTTGTTTGGCTTTGACTTTACTGTTGGCCTCTTCAATTTGCTTTTCTAAATTGACTGGGATAGCAGCAAGCTTTCCCTGAAACTCTGACAGGTCAATTCCCTTCAGTGAATCAGATATGGTTGCTCTAACCTGTTCACCTGTAATCTTTCCTTGGGTTTGGAGTGCTGTTAAAGCCGTGATGGCATTGTTTATTCCTGTGCTAGAGTCAAAGTTAAAAGACTTCGCTATGTTTTCAAGCACAACAGAAACTTGCTCACCTGCTTTAATCTGCTTATCAAACTCTGCAACTGTGGCTTTTGATACCTCGTTTAAACCAAGTGCTGCATTCTTCAACATTTCACTTTTAAGTGCAGCTTTTTCACGTGCTTCAGCAAGCTCTTGTTGCTTCTTCTTAGACTCCTCTTGTTGAGCAGCTAGGTCTTTTTCAGACTGCTCTAGTGATTTCTCACCAGTAATTTTCAACCATAATTTTGCAACATTTTCACCAATTGCCTCACCTGTTTTGACAAACATATCGGCTATCAAACTTCCGCTAGTAACCACAGCAGCAGCGGCTATACCATATGCACCAAAACGAGAAAGTAAAGTTGTCATCCCTCCCGCTGCTTTAGTAAATGTTGGGAATAGATTGCTGGCAGCAGACTGAACACCTGTATGTGCAGCAGCATTTGCCCTTGCTGCATTGGCATTAATGAGCTGAGCTTGAGTATTAGTGGTTAAGGCAACGGTTTCCTGCTGAATTGCAATACTTGCAGCTCTAACACTGTTTGCTTTCTCTAAAAAGATTGCAGCCATTCCTAAGGCTTTATATGCAACGAATGCTTGAGCAGCAAAAGTAAGAGTAGAAACAAGTTGATCAAGGTTATCGGCAATATATTTGATAGCTTTAGCTACGTTTTCGCTAATTCCATTAGATTTATCAAGCTCACCGATATACACCATCCATGAAGTTTTAAGGTTCTCAATAGCAGATCCAACAGTCATAGGAAGCTTTTTATATTCAGCCTCAATGATCTCTGATTGTTGTCTCAATGCCTTTATAACAACATCAGCAGATAATTGACCTGATTCACCAAGCTCTTTTAACTTCCCAATAGGCACATCTAAACCGTCTGCTAATGCTTGTGCAAGTCGAGGAGCTTGTTCAATGATTGAGTTCAGTTCATCTCCTCTGAGTACAGAAGAACCTATTGCTTGCGCAAACTGAACTATTGCTGCTTCACTAGCTTGTGCACTCGCACCACTTACTTTAATAGACTGATTAATAGTTTCGGTAAGTTGCAGAATTTGTGCCTGACTTAACTTGTAGTCAGTCACTACACCATCAGTTGTAGTTTTTAAGTCCTTGGTCGCTCTAGTGAGTGTTGCAAACAAATCACCTGTTGCAATCAAGTTTGAATTGGTTGCAAGGGCAACCTCGACTACCCCATCAAGTGCAGACTCAAAGTTACCTGCTTCTCCAACTGCAATCTTGATCCTACCCTCAAGATTCTTAAACTCATCAGATGTCTGTGCAAGTTCTGATGCAGTTACACCAATACCTAAACCAGCTAAAACTGTAGTTAATAGGCCATAGGTGTTTTGTAGATCCTGAAGCCCTTGAGCAGCTTTTTCAGAAAGTGTCCCTGTTTCCTTTAACTCTTGATTAGTACTATCTACAGAATCATCAAATTGATCTAGTATTGGCGTTGCTTGACTAACAGCACCTCTAAACTCATCCATTGATGTTTCAGTTAAACTTAATGCCCTCTCAAGTCCATCTACACGATTTTTTGCAGCTACCAACTCATCAAGATCAATCCCATTTGTATTAGATAGGTTTTCCCAAGCCTGTCTCGCGCTGTTTAATTCTCGTGTTAATGAATCTATTGCTGTGGATCCTAACTGCCCAATTCGTTCAACATCTTTTGTCGATACAACCGCGCCATCACCCATTGAATGAATAGCCCGAGTCGCATTTTGTGCTTCTGAAACAAATGCAGTTAAATCTACAGATGTGAATTTCTGAATCTCTGTAATGGTAATGCTGGTTGCGTTTGCAACACCAGTCATGGCATTTGCAGCTACAGTCTGATACGTACCAAAAGCAGTCTCAACATCACGGATTGCTCTTTTAATGTCTGTAATCTTGGCAATCGTCTCGCCTATGTATTGTGGTGATGCTTGCGCTTGGCTAAGTTGCAGATATTCCGCCTGTGCAGCAACAAGCTCATCTTTTAAAGATGATATAGCCTGCTGGCTTTGCTGGGACATTGATCGAATTTCATTAGCTGATATAGAGCTTTTATCACCCATAGCCACAATGACATTTGTTGCGGCATTTAACTCAGCAGTAAGGTCTTTAACTCGATCTTGGGCATCAGTTGAAATTATATTTTTTGTTGAGTCGGATGATTTCTTCGTTTTTTTCTCTAATTCTTCAACTGCTGTTCCAATCGCCTGAAACATCTGCTCTGCTGTTTGTTTAGACTTTTTTACAGATGTATCAAAGTTGTTTGTATCGCCTTGCATTACGACTTTGAAAACTAATTCTTTAGCCATACATTTACCTCATTACCAAATAAAAAAGGCAATTTAGATATGCGGTAATGGACATTTCTAAATTGCCAAACTGAAATTTAGGCATTAAAAAACCCGACACTTGGTCGGGCTTAAATTTTTAATTGGTTCACTTAGCTACATATTTTCCAGTAGTGTTATCTTTACAATCCAGTTGAATCTTATCCATCGTCAGTGTCTTACCATCAGCCAACATTGGGAACTGATTTAATGTTTGGTAATGTTTAAGACCATCGGCATAGCATCTTTCATATAACTTTTCTTGAGATGGATTAAAAGTGTTTCTATAAAACTCAGCACCGAGTCCTAGTAAATATAAAATTAAGAAAAGGCTCCCAATCAAACCACCGACGATTAATAAAATCCCAGAAATATCAAGCTGAAAACGTCTATCTTTAGGGTTGCACTGATTTGACGGAACAACAAGATTGCTACCACAATTAGAACAAATACCTAAGCCTGATCTACGCCATATTTCATAAATTACTGCTGGAACAAAAAAGAAAATAACTAAAACAATGGTAATTAGAAAATTACCTCTGTTCTTAGACCAGCCGATATGACCACAGTTATTGCAGCTTATACATTTGTTTGCCATTTAATTTTCTAATTTATAAATTTTGATTAGAAAATAAATCTAACAAACGGCTAAAATTGTGGCAATAAAAATAACCTCAAATTCTCTTTTTTATATCAATCTACCTTATTGAAGTTTTTTAAAACTTTGTAAGTGATATTTTGATTATTGGCTTCAATAATTTCCAACAAAGCCCCTTTATACCCAATCTGTTTTGATTCGTTTAGGTCGTATTCAACATCATTGTTAAATGCAGGGCGAGCCATGTTACTTGAAAACTCTCTATAGCCAATATTAATTTTATTGCCGACTTTACCACTATAAATTAGTGTTTGCTGAAATGAGTTTTCACTAGCTATGTTAGTTTTCTTAATAACAAAACTTTTATCGGCTTGACATGCTTTCAAATTGAAAACAGTAATAACGCAAAGTTTGCCATCTGGTGCAGTCATCAAAGCTTGTGCTGGATCAGCCATAAATGCTTTTTGCACCATTGCACCAGTAGTGCTTACTAAAGTGAAGTATTTGCCTTTCTCATTTTCACCCGTTTTAATAAATTGCCCTGCTGGAATTGTATATAAACTTATCTTTGTTTGCTGCTGCAACTCGAGAACATCATTTTGCCTCAAAGTACCCTGCACCAACATTTGATCACCAACACTCACAGTATTAATTGTATTAATAGGTGGTTTACTTATATTACTAACAGTCATGGTGGAGTTATAAACTGGTGTAGCACAACCAACTAAGAATAGGCTAAATGAGAAGGTTAAAAATATTTTTGACATAAAAAATCCCCGAATTTTCTACGAGGATATTTTGTTTTGAAGTTAAAAGCTAGTCACAAGTAATACCCAACTTCTGACTGTAATAATCACTCGTAATTTTAAGATCATTAAGAAGTTTTTCTTTAGTGTCTTGAGTTGATAGCTTCATCAGTGCAGGCATATATTCCTTTTCGTACACTTTTGGATAGTCTTCACAAAGCGCTTTCTTTTGAGCATCTTTGTCTGCATTCGGGTTATCTAACAGATCCAAATAATCTGAAATCTTTTGATCAGCAGCATCAAACTTCTCAGAAGCATTTTCATTTTGTACTTCCGGTTGTTTTTCACAACCAATGATCAATGTGGTTAAACAAATTAATATTAGTTTTTTCATATGTTTAGCTTTTTATATTGTAGATAATAAATTACCCTCGGGTGAGGGTATTTATAGCATATATTTAGGGAATTCAAAAAACCGCACTTGGCGGGTTTTTGTGTTTAGTTTTAACTTAAACAATAATTGTTTTGGGGTAAAATCAACCTTAATTGCCCTTTTGCTGCTGAAAAAGCCTGATAACATCGACTGATAAAATCGGCATAATCATTTGATGAGTTAGCAATTGCTTCAACTTTATTAATTTGGTCTGAAAGCAGCTTCTCACCTCCATTGGTCAGCCATTGATGCATCTTTTCACCATCACGTTTATGAGCACGCAATTCAATCAATACATCTTTTGGCATTATGACTCCGTATATCCATTTATTTGTGAGATCACCAAAAATAGCAGGTGTTCCACCAATATGACTATTAAACTCAGTGCCAGTAACTTTTGCTAAAGCTTTATAAAATGAGTCGGGGAAGCGTTTCTCCCAAACTGTAGCTTTTGGCAACAGCATTGAACGAATCATGTCTTGAAATTGCGGAGGTGCTTGGTTCGTTCTAATGAGATTATCAATTTGCTCATCACACCAAATTGCAAAATCAATATCGAGCCATTGTGCAAATCGCACAGCCAACTTTGGATGAAGCCATGTTCCTCCATTATTTCCACGCTTAGTTTTCAAATAAGGGATTTTCCCGTATTTGCGTTCAAGCGCCTCTAAATACTTTTGTGTTTCTGGTAACCGTACCCAGTCATGGACTGGTTTATTAAATTTCCTAGCAGCTTGCGTAGCGTTAAACCAACCATTATTGTTGAACGAATGTTCTTGATCTTCATACTTAATTTTTACGATAGCACTCATTAATTTGCCTCCTGTACAGCTTTATGTTCAGCAATACGGTTAGCAATCCATTGATTGATGTCTGACTCTATCCAAGCAACTCGACGTTCAGATAAGTTTAAGCATTGTGGGAATTCTCCACTTTTCATCATGACATAAATAGATGATGCACCCAATCCTGTTTTGGTTTGCACCTCTTTACGGCGGATTAAGCGTTGTTCAGTTTGTTGATTTTTAGATGTAGTCATCTTAACGTACCTCTATAGAGATTCGCTGAGACACAAAACAAAAAGAAAAGTTTAAAAATATAAACTAGTTAAAGCTAATTATTATCAGACAGATAAAGCTATTCGATAGGTTCAATAGCAAACAATAGTGTTTATCTGGAGAAACATTTTGTTTGCATCAGTTGATAACTATAGTTATAGTTTCATCTATAGGGTAAAGCTAGCTTTACCTATCGGAGTACCGATAAGACTTGTCTTTTAACTGTCTTACATTTCCAAAAGTTCCTAAAATTCTGTGCCCTGTCAGGCGGATTTAATTTAAGAGCTTCAACATTTGCATCACAGTTTTAAGACAAGACACATAGAACGCCAATTCCTTGTGTCATCCAAAGAGTTAAGAACGCCAATTCTTAGCTCTTTTTTATTGTCCGCTTTCTGCATAACAAAAGCTTAAACTCAACGATAGTTTAAATAGTTCAAGTTGCTGTAACAGTAGGTTGGGAGTAAGTCAGTATTTAATATTTCATTCATCAGTATATTCAATTTGCTTATTCGTCAGTTTGATCTATCAATTCAACTTTGCCCCAATCTATTAGGCTGTACTTTCAAACTTCGCTATCTATATTCATTGCCTGTACCTGAATTTGTTACAACTCAATGAATAAATTAATCTTAATTGAGTTTTACTTAAATGGCTACTTCTAAACTGCAGTTTGTAACATCAACTGCGTTAAATCTTGTCGTATAGCAGCACCAATTATCCATTTCATTCTCGTTCGTTCTATTTCATTACAGTTCATTACATTAAGTACAAAGTATTTTTCCATTAAAAAAAAATTACAAACATTCATTACTACTTCCCAACAAAACTCATCAGATTATCTAGCTATCCAACTGCTTCAAATATTTATCCCACCCTTGCTGTTTTGCATTATTAGCAACACGTGTAGCAATCGCATAGGATTTGATTTGCTGTCTTTCAATCGCTTGAGCAGCACTCAAATATTTTAAGAAAGCACCATAAGTCATATTTAAAATTTCATCAGGACGATGGCCATGATTGATCAGGTAAGAAAAAGCTTTGAACCAACTAGACCCTTTTTCGTTCTCGCTTTTAGGTTCTTTCTTAAAGACATCATTATTGACTTCAATAATCTTGAGCACCAAATCAGCTATAGCGACAGTATTCTCTAAATGCTCAGAAAAACAATTTGGATCTAATGACGTTGTCAGTGATACCACCCCCATAACCTGAAGCATGTTGGTTTGAATTAACGGCGTGATCGTTTCTACTGAATAACTTTCTAACTTTTTAATCAGACCAGAAAATTGAGCAAAACGATTCAAGTCTTTAACCAGAATTTGTTTAATCTCTATATTCTGATCAACAAAAACATAGGGCAATGATTCATTGTTCAAAAGAAAAAAGTCATTCATAGAAAAAATCCTAATGCACAGGCACAAAAAATGACGCTTTACGCGCCCCTGTGCCTGTGTGTTTAGTTAAGCAGCTGCTGGAATAATTACAATGTGGCCGTATACACCAAGGGCTGGATCAGATTCTTTCGAAACGTCTGAGAGCGCTTGGCCTTGGATCTGATATTGACCAAGATCATTATGAATCAACGGGAAAGTTGTTTCTGGTGACTTTTTGGTACGCCACAAGCGAACAGCCATATGCTTCTTAGTAGCTTTATTTATGCCTTTGAAGAACAACTCATACTCTTCCTCAAGATCAGTTGCGATCGTAGTCTGAGTGACAGCACCAGTGGTAAAGCTTGCTTTTAATGGCATCGTTAAGCCTGTTACATCATTAAAAATCACAGTACCGAACTTAGCATCTAGCGTATATTTTGATGGATCTACAGTTACAGGTGTAGCTGTTGAATCCTTAAATGAAACCGCTGACAAGTTATAACCATCTAACATGATTTCATCACCTGCAACCACGGTACCAATATTCAAGTCTGTCACAGTGGTTGATGCAATTTCATGGTTGGTACCAGAGAGAATATATTCCATATTCTCAGGATTAATTTCTTCAATCTGACCTGAAAACTCTACACTTGTGGTATTTACCATAGTGAAATCTGTTGTACTGTTACCAGAAGTGCTTTCGGTGTGCTCGATCAAATCAGCAGTAATTGCGATTTCAAATTCAGGAACGTTACCTATGAAACGCATCGCACCCGCCACACCATTTGCAATTTTGGAAAGGTAAAATTTACCCTGTAGGTAAATGTATTCTTTAGCCATTATCTTTAGCCTCTTTGTTAGTTGTTTTTACTGCTTTTACTTCTGTTAAAGGCTCAGCTTGTTTTTCAGGCTTTACCTCCTCAATTGCTTTATTAGCCAGCAATTGTGTAATTTGTTTATCACTGAGTCCCGCTACAAAGTCCCCAGCAAAAAAACGCCCCACAGGTTGTAGGGCTTTATATTGTTTATCTGCCATGAGTAGCAGCTCCTAAATTTTCCGTGATTCTAAAATCACTGTGTAATAAACAAAGGCAGGACCATAGCCATCTTTAACATCAATAATCTGAAGAGGCTCGATAGAACTTTCAGGTTCCCAACCTGCTAACAACTCAATCACTTGATCTAAAAGCTCTCCAGCTTCATCTGCTAAAGCTGAAATATTGTTAAGCTGCGCCTGAGCATTACGACATGCAACTGTCACTGACCATTGAAGCCCAAGTAAGTTGCTCTTACCTTTACCAGCATCATCGATCTTTCGTACTCGGACGAAATTAACGTGTGCTGATGGAGTGACTTGAGACATCTCAGTTACTGAAACAGAATTCAACGGCGTATAAATCTGCTTAAACTCTGAAATTTCTTTCAACTTTTCTGCAATCTCAGCACGAACTGCGAAGAAATTAGCCACTTATATGTCTCCCGATAATGTTGAGAATCGACTCATCATCTTCTGAGTTAATACCCAGAAATGTTCGAGGTTCAATTTCAACTTTTTTCACCTTGCGCCAATTGCCAGCTACTTGAAAAACCAAATAGTCAGCTGTTTTAGGGTAAATTTTCATTCCAAAGTGCATGGTTGCCGCGTATTCAACATTGGTTCCCCACTCCACACCGTTATTGAGAACATTGTGTGTGAGGCTGTTCATCAAGCGCCCTGTATCACGTAATGTTTGACCTTTCTGAAGCTCAGCCCTCCATGATTGCTTCCAAGGATTTCCATCTACATCTGATTGATCAACAAAACGCATTTGTGTTGAACTGACACCATATGCGCCAATGTCGTCAAACATGGCTTTCTTGTCATAGCCAACAAGATGCTCCATTATGGCCATGATGGGCGATTCACCATCTGCCTTGACTGTTATAGCAATTGGCATATGGACCTCACTTCAAGCTTGGCATTTGATTAAGAATGTCATCAGCAAACATCCCGCCTCTATACGTTGTACCAATTGGCATTGTCGCTGGTGACTGTGAAGGCAACTCACCAGTAGGCTTATCCTCCTCATCCAGAACAGGCAACACTGCTTTTTTATCGGCAATACGTTGCAGATACTTCACTTCCGATTCATATCGCTTTTCAACTTCCTCAGTTGGTTGCTGAAAATAAAGACGGTATCGTGCGATATTGCACGCTACACGTTTCAATGTGCTGGGTATTAAAGGAAGAGGTAATTCATAAGCAACAGCAACGTAGCTATCGATTTCTTCGGAAGCATCCTGAAGGGCCTCATTGACCGCATCAGGCTGTGTTTGCATTGCTTCCAGATTCGCTATTTCTGCCTCACCAAACCGTGCTACAAGATCATCTCTGGTCGCATACATAGTTCACCTACTTTGCTTCAGTGGAATCTTTATCTACGTTTTCATCCACAGTGGTTTTACTAGCCTTCTGGGACTTAACTGTTACCGCAGCCAAATCAGTTTCAAGTTTTGCGACCTTAGCCTTCAGATCTGCAACTTCACCTAAAGCCTTTTCCTTCTCTTCAGAAAGTTGAGTATTTGATGCCTTTAGATCTGCAACTTCACCTAAGAGCTTTTTCAAATCACTTGATGATTCTGTCGATGACGATTGCTCTGGTGGTTTATATTCTTCAACTGCGCCAGAAGCTAAAAGGGCTTGAATACGTTCTGCATTCAAGCCCTTGATTTCTTCACCAGGTAGGAAATTACCTACCGACTGCTTAGCAATAAACTTTGGCATATTCTTCCCCCTTAAACGATAAAGCCTGTACCGCCACACACACCATTCTTATTAGAAGGTACTGCAAGAGGTGCTGATTCAGTCATTAAGAAAATTCCGCTTGGATCTTCGTTGTACCATTGACGATCAAAGTACTTTGCCATAGAACCATTAGCCAACGTGTTTTTGATTTTACATTGAGCAACTGAACCTTGAGTATCAGAAATAGCACCAAAGTAATCATCCGGAATAAAGCGTTTTACACCAGATTTTAAGCGATATGTTGCGTCAAACACCCATAGCTCTTTTTCATCTAAATAGCCCTTAAATGAAGCTCCTTCCTGAACATTTAGGCTAGGTTTATACGGAACAGCTATACCAGCATAAGGTTTAACGAATCGCTCTTTAAACTCATCATTTGAGGAAAGTGCAGCCCAAACCTTACCCGACATCAAGTAAGCTTTAGAGCTTCCACCATTAGTATCAAGCAATCGCTTTTCCATAGTTTCGATGTCACTAACTGGTGTTGCACCAGCCTGATTCCATGGGGTTAGAGGTGTAAAAGTGAGCGAAGTATCACGCTCATAATCAACCATGTTGTATTCATAGTCGTCAGACTGTAGTAAATATTTGCCGTTTAATAACAATTCAGTCGCCATGAGCAGAATAGAATTATCAATTGCATCATGATTACGCTTCATCACTGAAATCTGTGCAATGATCATCTTTTCTTGATCTGATAGCTGCTGGCTTCCAGTTGAAATAATTCCCGCTTCCTTCAAACGTGTAATCAATGCTTCATCAAAAGAAGTAGTTGGTGTAACAATATTTTTGGGTTTGTAATAAGCAGGTTTCACAAACTCTACTTTTGCTGAACGTACTGTATCAAATGGTTTACCTGGTTGATGTGGTGATACTAATGGCGCTAAGTCATGAACCGTTGAAAGCTCTGCCAATGGCACTTCATCACGATCAAATGAAGGACGATTGGGAAAAAACTTATCCAAAAGCCAAGTGTCCATTGGCTTATAGTTGCTGTGAATTAAAGCCAATTCACCGACATCTAATAATTCGAGTGGAGCACCACTTAATGTAAATGTTTGAGGCATGATTATTACACCTTTGATAATTCGATTTTGTTTTTGGTTGCTTTAGCACGTGCTGCTGAATATTGATTTTCCAATAGTAACGTTCCGCTAATTGAAACCGCTTCAACGCTAAATACACCACCGTAATAAATCGGCAATTCCACACCATCAGCAGCCATTTGTGTTGCTTGAGCCGCAGTAATATCCTGCCCACAGATAACATCCCAAGTTGATGCATCTGCAGCATGAGTTAGTACATTGCCATTTGAGAGCGTCAACAGATCGCCAGTTTTATAGGCAGTAGCAGTAGTTGGTAATGCATTTGCACGGCGTAGCTTTTCTACGTCCAGAATTAATGGGCGGGTGCTACGGGTAATTGTTGGAATAATTGTTGATCCCATGGATTAATTCCCCTTGTTTTGAGCTGCAAATGCTTTAGCACCTGCAGAGAATTGATGTTCTTGATTGCCACTATTGCCTTGGCCCTGTGCACCACCATTTGCTTGATGAGTAAATAAATGTGCTAATGCTGGATTCGGCTGGTTCGCTGGTGCTGGTTGTTGTGCAGGTTGGCCACTTTGCCCACCAACTGAGAATTGACGAAGTTGCTTCGCTGCAAATGCAAATGTTGCATCATCCATAGTGGTATAGGCTGTTTTATCTTCAGCGCTGAATTGCGTTTTCAATTCAGTTTCAAGAGCTGAAATATCAGAGGTTCGTTTGTCAGCTTTGAACTTCTTCAGTTCATTTACTGCATTATCTCGCTCGGTTGTAAGCTTCTGATTATCAGCCTTCAGTTGTTCTAGTTCGGTCACATCTGTGCTCCCTACTGGTTGTTGATTTGAATTTGCTTTGCTTGAGAAAGCTTTTATTGATGTATTCCGATCAGCGCCTGTAGAACAGATCGTGAATTCACGAATACGGTTATTACGGAAAACTGCTATAGGACCAGTGAATGATTGACCATTCACAATGACTGTTTGTCCTGTGTTCACCTCTTCAACTGATCCTGGATCGATATACATCGACATTTGAAAAGGAAACTCATCGTCAGAGTCCTGAACAACTTCCTTTGCACGATCGTTTGTTAAAAAGTGCCCCTCAACATCGATCTTGCCGTTGGTATCAACCTTTTTGACTACTCCAATCCGGCTTGATCCAAAATGCTCTTCAAGCAATGCGGTTGGTGAATCAATCTCGATACCGTTTAGGTCAAAAACCACTCCAGTACGGCCCCAGTACCAATGCCCATCAACACGTCCACCACTGTATGCAGTACCTTTGAATGTCCGTTTTTTTCCTTCTTCGGCATGAGGCACTTCAATGGCCGGTGTGTTAAACAAGTACTTCAGCCGTTCTTCATTTAAGTCTGGCATTTTTACGCTCCATAAAAAAACCGTCCAAAATGGACGGCTTTTAAGATTTATAAATTTAATTTACTAGGGCTTTGAGTGTGTAAACTAGCTTTCCTTTCTCTGTTGTGATCGATACAACTTCAAATGAAAGACCTAATTCAAACAACACCCCTTGTCCAGCGTTAAGCTTTTCCAGATCAATGCCCAAACCTTTTGCATTCTCCACTTTAATGACAACATCTGTATTGGATGCGACCAACATTAACGGGGAATCCAGAGTAAGAGTTTGCCCAACCTGAAATGAAGCAACGTAATTTAAAGATGAGCCACCTGAAACAACTTTAGCCGTATTCGATGCTACAGCTTGAATCTGTGCCATATCCGTTTCTATCCAACGACGTAACACATCCTCAGCCAAACTAATTGGTTGATTACTCAGATATGACGTTAGTGCTTGATCATTACCCATCACATAATCAAGTAATGTCTTAATTGCGCTGGGCCTGATAGTCGGGTCCAGTGGAATTACTGTTTTAGTAATAGTTTCAAAAAGGTCACGACTTTTGTCATTCATTGGTGCCAGTAAACTTTTCAATTTGTCACTTGCTATCCATTCCGCTTGAATTACTTGCTTTTGATCAAGTAAGAATGATTTATCCAATATTGAATCAGCAATCTTTTGATCCACCAATTCAGATAAATCACCAAAATTAGCAGGATTAGTTGACCAACCTAAATCAACAGCAATCTGAGGTAAATCTTCGTCTGAAGTGATTCCGTACTTCAAAGCTTGTGCTTCGGTTAATGCTATAACGGTGCAACGACATCTAAATCCATTTGGTGGATACCAAATCAACCAGAAAGGATCATCAATATGACGAATGATCCGATTCATTTCCAAATGACTAGGCCTTACACGGCGGTCATCAATTGCAGAGTACATCAGATAAGGTCTTACAGCTTTATTTTGCTGTTGTTGCTGCCAACGTCCATGTGCATATGCTGACTGGATGTTGGTTCGAAAAACATTATCTAAATATGATTCAGGTAAAATGATTTCACTTTCAGCTACAAGTTTCTGAAAATCACTAAATATAGAACCATCAGCAATAGATTTATTTACTGCCTTCATCACAGTATTGATCTGCTCAAGGCTTGTTAAAAAACTAACTGTGCTTGCATATTGTCTGGTGCGTAGATCTAAAGAATAGAACTCATCAGGCAATACGATTTTTTTAAGCTTGGCGTATCTCAAAGCTTCAAGAAAAGTAACTGGTTGCATTTTTCTTTCCAAAAAAAAGCAGCCAGTTGGCTGCATTAATTAACTTTCTTTTTAACTAAAAGTTCGGGCAATTCATTATGTGACATATATAAGACGCCCATGAATATCATGAAGCCAAAAAACATAAATGGTATTAATAAAAAGAATGGACCTAAGATACTTTTGCTCACATAAAAACTGCCAGCAAGAAAATTAATCATCTTATGACCTAACAATAGGAAATATACTGTTATAAGGAACATTACAAATACTGAAAATCCAAGATATCTCTTTTCCTTTTTATATCCGTGCTGGTCCAATTCAATGTTAATTAATTTACTTTCTGAATCATATGATTTCTTAATTGATTCATCCCAGAACCAAACTGAAGGTGCAATTACTTCAAAATTTATGAATTCCTTATTCCTTATATAATAATCAACGACTTCATACGTTACTCTTGGGCTACCAGTTAACTTTTGTGCGGCTGAATCTAAAAGTGCTCTTCTAGCTTCCTCAGATAAATCATTATCCTCTTTTAAAGACTTCACTTTTTCAAAAAATTCGACCCTTCTTGCATATCTTTCATCTGCCTTTTTAAATTTATCTTTTCTATTCAGAAATATCTCAATCAATTTTATAAGAAAGTCACTCATTACTACCCCAAACAATTGTAATTATTAAAAAGTAGTAATGATTTTATAGACCTATTAGTAAAATTCAATATTATGAACTTGAACTGACATACCCAAGAACATCTCCTGCATACAACGCCCTTTCCAAATTTACTGTAAACTCAGATTTTGATGCGTCAGGAATTAACTTTTGCAAATTAAATGCAAGTTCCTCTGGTGATTCACTTAGTTGCACAAGTTCTGCTATTCGTTTTTGATCTAGCAATCGTAAAGGACCTTGACCATCAGTAAGCTCTTCAACTTCCTGTTGATCAGGACTAAGTTTTTTAACATCTGCAGCAAAGCTAAACGCTCGATTTGGCAAAGCTTTAAATTGAGGCAAAGGCAGCCCATTCTGAGATTCAGCCACATCACCATCTTGCAAGCCATACTCGCGTTTAAAGTACTGAGAAGTTAAATTTGCACCTGCATTTTTTAGCTTTTGATCTCTATCTGCTTTATCAGTGTTAAGTGATTTCTCGTCACCAATTACAATTAGATGTCGATCCCAGCCATTCATAAAACAAAGAGCATCAATCATGGCTTGGATTGTCGAGGTTATCATTCGAATATCAGCTTGAACTTTGTTGTTCTGCACTTCTAAATGAACTTCCCCTAAAGCCCTGCTACCTTGGCCATCGGTACTACTAGTAAGGGTTTGACCCAATATAACCTTTTGAATACTACGCTCGATCTTCTTATCGAATGACTCAAAGGCTGTTGAACCGTTTTGATTGCTCGTAATAGACTCAACCGACTCATCAGCATTTATTGACAGGACTGATTGAGCATGGGCATTCAGTAATGCTGTGAGCATTTCTTTAACACCCTTTGTAGATTTCCCAACTAACAATGGATTACCGAAGCGCTCTACATATTTAGCCCACATCTTGTATGTGCCATTCTTAAAGAAGTGCAACCAATATAGACGGCTAAATAGTGCTTCCCCATAAGGGTTCTCAAAAGTAGGTTTACACTGTGTTAAAAAGTACTTCAGTTTTTGATCACACTCTATGTCTCTATGCTGATCATTATAGTTTTGACCAAGAATCAAACGTCCATCATTTTTTGGCTCAAACCACTGCATTGGCTTAACACCCACCCAATTCCAACCAATATAAGGTGTTATCGTTTGACCTTCAAAATGTACGGCATTTTGGTTATAAACGGCCTCAATTACTGAATAGCCATACCAACGAGCATTTTGAGTACCTAAAGTAAGTTCTGACCACCATTTTCGTAATTCATCTGAAAGAATCTTTGAAGCAACTGTGTTATTTGGTTCTAAGCGAAATGGAGCACTTTCAAGTTTATCTTGACGCTTCTCTACACATTGATAGATCTCATCGTCATACATCAAAATGCTTAGTCGATTACGAGAAACACCAGCTTTTCTAAGTACTTCATCAATATCAGGCATCCTTGTAAGAAACTTGATAAACGCCTGTTCAGCTTGCTGTGTATACAAATAACCCCCAGCCGTTGCTGACTGAGGGTTATTAGTTTTCTTAGTTTTTTCTTTCTTAGCCATATCTTAACCACCCATTGGAGGCTCATAGTTCTGTTTAACGGTTGCCTCTTCGATTGCATCAATCAATGTGTCCACTTGGTCATCATGATCATGTGTCATATCCGCCGTGAATGCTTCACACTCTTCAATGAATGCTGCCACCCATGACTTACCAATCGGTAACATCACCAATCGATCATGAGGATTGTTTTCATAGTCATGTTCTAAATGGACTTGAACATCCATGAAGCGAGTGAGTTTGTCTGTACCACGTTGAATTGCGATACAAGGAACACCAGCATAGGTACCAAGGTTCTGAATCAACTGTGTACCATGTGCTTTATCTTCGACATTCATCCAGCGAATAGGCCTTGTTTCATATGTATAAGCCTTATGCTTATCAATGAATGCCTTGGCCTGCCTGTTCATCTCAGGTGCTTCCCATTTGCCACGTAACAAATCAATGATGTAGATCTTGCCATCCACACCTAAGCCAACCAGTAGAAATACAGTGTAATCATTATGAGTCTTAACCTTCTGTGCCGTGTCTACATAAATTGCTCGCCATTGCAATGGAGGTAGTTCTTTATATCTTCCGAACCACTCGGTTTTGATTAGATCACCACCAAGCTTTTTAGGGTTTTGCATGTACTGGCTTGCAAATGTATATCGAGATACTGTTGCACCATCTTTATCTTCACCACCCTTCTCAAGCTGTAATAAAGATTCTAGTGATTCTTTAAGTGGCCAATAACTTTGACGACCATATTGATCACGCTCTACATCTCGTGGAACTTTACAACGTATATGCTCAGGCAATTGATCTATATAATCATCGTCAATCAAAGCAGGAATGCTGATCTGTTCCCATTCACCAGGTACGTTGCCTGTCATCACAAAATTAGTTGGATCTTCAACGTGTAAGCGCTGCATTATCAAAATAATAGGTGTATCTGACTTGGCTTTACGTGAGTTGACCGTGTTCAGGATCTTACGATTGGCTTTCTTACGAGCCGATTTACTAAAAGCATCCTCAGGCTTTAGTGGGTCATCAAGAATGATAGCGCCTGTAAAGCCCTCATTCGCCAATGTACCTGCACGACGACCTGTAACTTGTCCACCCATTGAAGCAGAATAAACATGCCCAGCATCGTAACCATCAACGGTAGTTTTCCAACTAGATTTAGCATCTGTACTGGTTGATATTTTGACTGGCCACAGACTTTGGAAATCTACTGATTTGACAATGTTTCGCGCCGTGGCAGATACGTCCTCAACCAATGACTGTGAAAATGACAAATACAAAAACCGTGATCGAGCATTTCGTGCTAGTCCACGTGCAATTAAATTAGTCAGTAATTCAGTTTTCCCTGAACCTGGTGGAACGTTAATGACTAGGTTTTTAACTTTTCCAGATATGACTTGATCAATCTTGTCTGCAATATATTCATGATGCCAGTTGACCGAAAACTTAAAACCCATTCGCGGCAAGAAAAAACGCCGTGTAAAGAATAAATGCTCTTTCTCACAGCGTTCTTTCTCTAACTGCATATCAAGAAAGCTAGTATTTACTTTCGAGTTCATCCATTGCTTGCCTTATCTGTTCAGGTGTTGCTACAACATGTGTAACATGCTCAGGGTTAAGAGGCTCACCATTGGCACCAGTAAATTCAGTCTTATTGGTGTACTTTCCACCCATATCCTCTGCAGCTTGTTTAAGAATGCTTAGTGCTGCCACCCGATTTTTACTATGCTTTTGATATTGGTTTTCATAACGTTGTAGACGCACTGCTAAATTCGCAATTGGAATTGCCTCAGGCTTACCCAAAAACATTTCACGAGTCTTTTCAAAATCAATTCTTAGTTCTTCACTAAGATTCTCACCTGCTCGTTTCGTTGGGTCGTATTTTTCACATTGCTGCTTAGTTACTTTTACGCCGTATTCTTGGTTGACGAGTTCAGCAGTTTCAGTGGGTGTATTAAATACGGCAAGTGAGCGAACTATAAAGAGTTTTACCTCTTTTTTTAGTGCCGCCATATCCTCAATCCTGTCAACCTACGTCAACCTAAATAGCCAAAAAAAAGAGCCAACTGGCTCAACTTATTATGCATGTCCCGCAACATCGGGTGATGCTTAGATCAGATACAAACGGCGCTTGCTTTGCCACCTCTACGAGTCGCTTAACGTTTTCACTTGCCCCATGTCGTTTGACTACGCCTATGAATTCTTCTACGTCGTGGCCAGCTAAATAGTGTTTTGGTAACCCAGTATTATCACTATAGATAATCTCACCATCAGCATCACGCTCTACACCGATATGATAAAGCTCATGCTCGATCAAAGCACAAAACTCTCGATCTGAAGTTTGTTCGCAAAAGCTTGCATCGATGGTAATCAAGTAAACAGGTACAAATCCAAACCAGTCTCGCATCTGTTGTTCCTGTCGTGCCTTACGCCAACCACCGACATTGAACATGACCTTTTCACACTGACCTAACACCATTTGTTTTTTAACGGTACAAGCCTGTGATGCCCAAGCAAACGCTAGAAATTCTTCATTGTCGTGTAGCAACTCTGCGATATGGTCATGATCAGGATTGTATAGCTCAGCATCAACTGTTAGATAATTAGCAACTACCCATTCCTTTAAATCAGGTGCAGGTGCCAAGCGCAAAGCTTCTTCTTGTTCAGCCTGATCTATTAGTTCAGTCGGTGGAAATGGTCTTATTTGATTCATTTTCAATTCTCTCTAATAGACCTTTAATCCAATGAATTGCATAACCAGATAAAATAGAATCGGGATGTAAACGTTCAATTTTAAAGCCTAGATCCTCAACTTGGTCATATCTATCCAAGCTCCAAGCTTTGTTTGATAGCTTGCCACCACGCCCACCAGACCAAGGACCACCCTCAATCTCAATAAGTAAACGCAATTTCACGATATGGAAATCAAAACGCCAATGTTTAGTGTGAATCGGTTGGAATTTACTTTCAAAGCCGATCACTAGATCCTGTAATTCTTCTTTTAATGTTTCAAAAGCTTCTAAATAGTTTTGTTTGGCTTTTGGCAACGGCGTGTTTCGTGGCTTGTTTTTAAGTTCGCGCTTCTTAGTGAGTTCGAAATATTTAGCTAACTCCATAAATCTCACCCATTAAAAAACCCACCGAAGTGGGTCATGTTTTACTCTATATAATAGCTGTTGCCATCGGAACTATTGAAAACCAAATCTAATGTTGGGTAAATAAATTCACCTTTTACCAAAATATATTCAACTTTGGGACTTTGAACTCTTGCTGATTGATTGATTCTTGAAGTATTTACTTCTGTATATCTTGCCTGCGCTCGTCTTTCTTTACCTTGGAAATCAATAATTGTTATATCTTTTAGCATTAATATGCTCCAATTTAATCATTCATATTATGCTTATTAGTACATTAAAACTATCAATATTTTTTAGAGTGAAGATACGTGCATTTTTTTCATAAAATAAAATAAAAATTCTTTAAATTTAAAATATTTATGTGTGCTTTATGTACCCCCACTTGAAATTAGGACTGTTCACTTTAGGCATTAAAGGTATAGCACTCAAGATGTTATATATAATTGATTTTATTTACGAAACAATTCATCGAAAAAAACTCAATTATCAGGACATATCAACACATATACATCTTAAAACTACCGTAGTGTAACGGTCATAAAAGCGTACTATGAGATCTCCAAAGTGAAGTTAAGAAGATAAAAATGTCAGGTTTCAAAAGTTTTTCAAAAAATATAACAACTCAAGCCAATATTATTAAAGCTCAAATCAATGAACACTCGGAAGTAGCAATTCCAAAAGATACACAACCTTCACAAGCTTCAGGAACAGCACAGGATCTGCCTGAAATTAATGACCTACCAGATCCTAATAACAAATAATTTCTTATTAACAGCGCCTTAGATTCAGTTTTAAGGTTCTGTTACTCTAAAGAATAAATTAGTGCACTAATTTATTATTCTACTAACTACCTTTATCAATTTAATTTGTTTAGTTATTTAAGAAATTGCAGCCATTCATACCAGAAAATTGATATAACTAGTCTCTCAGATATGAGGGGCTTTTTTAATTGGTATTTCAACATTGCCGTCTTATCGAAAGACTTTTATTATCAATTACAAAATCAAGAAAGATATTCGTATTTCTGAGCCAAGTAATTATTGGCTATTTTTGTAGTCACCGCATACGATAATTCAGCACAAAGCCAAAACCGATAAGTATTTTCACCAATAATATAGCTTTGGCGATTGTATGTAGAATTTTTGCATGAATCTATTGTGCTTGCTTCAAAGTATGTCCCTTCACGACCAGTGACTACTTCACCATCCAAATCACCGCCAATACAAATGAACATCTTAACAACCCCAAAATTTATGTATCACACCTTAACACATAAAATAAAAGCCCCGCCAATAACATGTGTTTCAGCAGAGCTTCATACGCTGTAATCAGTTAGGAAAGTTTAGTATCAACAATTTTTAGAGAGGCACAGCAAAACCTTCTATTTTAATTTTTTGCTCTAATTATTAATTTGCGTTTCTAACCATTTGAGATAATTTTCTTTATCGCGAAAATTTGGAGCATTTGAGGAATCTAGATCAACTCTCTTTCCCAACATTTCGATTGAATATCGCTTATGTGTATGCAAGATTCCACTTATGGGCCTTGGAAGATAATTACCCCAAAAATAGAAATTATATTCCCAGTTGCCTGCCTTTCTATTTTCTTCATCTAATTTAGGATTTTGTAGTACTTGTTCAGCATTTTTTTCAATATCGCTGAATTTTTCATGTGCTAAGAAACTTTCATAAAGTTCTTCTAACTTTTCATAATTCATTCTGATTCCTTTTATGATTAATATGGTTAATTAATATACCCGAAATCGCAAGTATGGACATAGAGATATGACGCGATGTAGATCAATAAAAAAGCCCGCAAATGCGAGCTTTAAACTTTGGTGATTGACCATAACTTCGTCCACCATATCACAAATATGTCATATCCTGTCCGTACATGCAAGCACTACTCTAAACGCAATCTTTTATCATGACCATTTAGATAATATTTACCTGCAAATATCATTTGATCTAATGACGTTTTCCCCAAACAAAACTCTATTGCCATTTGTCTCAATGACATTCCTCTTACATTCTTTTCTACAAATAAGCCCACTGCTGCCTTAGCTGAATTACAGATTGTATTGCTATCCGAAACTTCTTTAATAAGCTTTCTAACCTGTTCTGCTTCAAAATCTGAAATGACACAGATAACTACATTTTTATTATTAGATTGCCTGTCATCATTAGATCTGATCAACCAATAAATTTGATTTACACCAAGGTCATCTGGTGCATTTCCACTTTTCATACGACAAGTTTGAATATATGCACCATATTGTTTTAGCCAATCTTCTATTGTGAATTTAGACCAGTCCATTACTTTGTTTTTAGCGATAGCATTCATCAATCAAACCTCTCGTACATCAATATTAAAAACCGTTTTCATTAAATGTTTTTTATTGCGATAGCTCGCTAACTTTCTCGTTGCTGCTGACTTCACATCTTCGACAATGTATTCACCTTGGGTGTTGTAGTAAGTGAAATCTGCAAAATAACGTAATGCAGGTTTTGCCCTTTTCTCTCCCTCAAGTTTGGTTTTGGGTGCGAGTTCGAATTTAGTGTGATGTTCTAAACCGAAGATTTCGCCCCTTTGTTGCATTGCTTTAAGCTCGATGTACCGCTTGAGTTCTTTCTTGCTGTCGAATGTCATTCCATCTAGTTCAATCTTCTGAGCGTTGAACTTGTTACGTCCCGCTTTAGCTTTAGCCTCTTGCGGGAATAATGCTCTGTAACGCTCAAGGCTCATTGATGTCATGCATTCACCCGCGCATCAGCCCATTTGCACTCAACAATTGATAAACCATCGTGTTGAAAGCGTGACCATAATCGGTCACCTAGATCAATTTGCAGTTGCTTCAATGTGAAATTTGAAATCAGCATCGTAGGTTTTTTACAGTCGTATCGCTTAGTCAAAACCTTGTGAATGATTTCTAAACGCTTATCACGGTCATGCAATCCATATTCATCAAGAATCAACAAATCGTATTGGCAAATCTCATAAATCACAGACTCTTCAGATTGGTCTTTCGTGTCCTTGTCCCATGCATTCATCACTCGTTGAGCTAATTCCTCACTTGTGATGTAGCGGACAAACAAACCGTTTTTGAGTAGAGTTTTAGCAGTTGCACATGCAAGATGTGTCTTACCTGTACCAGTTGAACCGACCAAAATAAAATTTGATTTTTTCCCTGCCAGTAAAGCTTGTGCATACTCGATGCATTGACTAAGTGTGTTGGCTTGCCCTTGTGTTTTAGTCACGTAATTCGTAAAAGCTGATTCACTATGACGTTCAGGAATCATTGCGCCTTCCAAATGTTTTTGGCGAACCATACGATCAACACGTGCCTGTTCACCCAATTTTGATTTATTTAAATCAGCTACAGCACACTCTGGGCAAATATGATGAGGTCCTGCTTTGACCATGTTGATTTGGTGAATTTCACAAATTTGATCCACGAAGTTAAAACCGTTTTCAAGATTGACTAATGCGTTCATCGTAAGCCCTCTGGAATTACTACAGTTCCGTGGAATGGACGATCATCAGACGATGGCTCACCCTCCCATGCTTGATTGACGTTTAAACCTGTTGGTTTGTTTTTATCAGCAGGCTTCGACCGTGTGCCAGTCTTAGGCTTGTCATTGGTGTTATCACGCTTAATCCAAGCGATGTATTTCGAGAACACCTGGTTTTCAAGTAATCGACCTGATCTGATTTGTGGTGCGTAGTGTGGCAAGAACGTAACCATGGTTTGGTCAAATTCTTCTTGAGTGGTTGTTTGTAAAAATGCTCTTTGACGCCAAGCATTGATTTGATCAAGTGTTGGTTTCCAGAGATTCAAGTCGGCTTCGAGCGAGTTCTCACTCGTGCTTTTTGAGTGTGTATTATTATCTAATCTATTCTTATCTATTCTATTCTTATCTATTGCGATCCCCTGACGATTCGTGTCGCTATCGCCCCCCGATTCGCTAGGCGATCCCGACTCTACAATTTTGGCGATCTTCTTGGTTAACGCTTTGGATTGCGGTGCGATACTTTTTAATCGGTAAACTGCATCGCGTAGCTGACTTTCTAACTCAGAAGTATCTATCTGAATACTCCATCGTTTTGCATTACCTTGTGCGCCTGATATAGCATTTGCAAGCTTTTCAATCCAAGCTTCTAATGCTTTCTCAGCTACAACATGATGGTACAAACGGCCATCACCACCATCAACCCATCCACGTAAAGCGTGCTCTTTTACTTTTTTCCACTTGCTACCCATACCTGATAAATGTGCAAGCATCTTGTCGTTGTTTGGAATGCTTGCAGCAGGTATTTGCGACCAGCTTTTCAACCAGAGTGTCAAGCTTGCAACTTTTTCTGAATCGTCACCAAGAATCCATGTTTCAGAATTCAAAAGACGATCAATATCGAGTGGCATAAATGGAAAATTTGAAACATCACATTCGATTGGTGTCAGTGAAATTTTTTGATTGCTCATGCCACCCCCTGATATATTTTTTCATGGGCGAAGTTCGCACGAACCAATGCTTCTGAAAGCTGTGGGCAAACAGAATTACCCACCATACGTGTTTGTTCTGTCTTAGTGAGCTTTACTGTATTGCCACGCTCATCTATGCCATAACTAAAGATGTAGTTATCAGGAAAGCCTTGTGCTTTGAACAATTCATGTGGTTGCAACATACGAAAGCCAATATCTGCAATTTCATACTGTTGTCCTTCAATCGTGACAAGACCAAAACGATCACGTGTAGGAATAGTACGCAACGGATTATCAATGCTGTTGCCGTCTCGCTCATTACCATAGAAAGCTGTAAGAAATGCATGAACATCAGCAGAGTGACTTTTACCTTGGTTGCCTGATTTAACTAGTTGGCTAGCTACTACGCTATGATGATCTTTTGAAGTAATTGTATGAATAGGATTAGATAATTCACTACCAACAACTCCTGTATAATTTTTGGCTAAAAAGGCTGATACAAGTGCATGATGACCACCTTTGACAGTTGTTATAGTGCGTAGTGGCTCATTGGCTGGCATGCAACGTGGACTTGATGCATTTGCACATTCAGTCAATACAGGTGCAACCAAAGAAAATCTATTTTCAGTAGATACAGGAATTAGAAAAGGATCTTGATTATTAACCACATAACGCATTGTCCCTGTTGCAATACGACGCAAGGTAGTGTCAGCAAGTGGTTTTGATCGAGTAAAAATGCTAGGACAAGATAGAGTCCAATCAATACATTCCGCTGCGGTGCGCCAAGCTTTTAATTTACCTTTTAAAACAGCATCTGATTTTGGATCAGCATGCGTTTGTTTTGGCCATACGATTGGCAAACCATCTCTACGTGCTATTAAAAAGAAACGTTTTCTAGTTGTTGGAGAACCGTAATCACATGCACGCAATTCACGCCATTCAACTTGATAACCTTGATAACGAAGTGCTTTAACAAAACTACGAAACGTTTCACCTCGATGTTTAGGGCATGGTTTCCCATCCTCACCAAGTCTTCCCCAAGTTTTAAACTCTTCCACATTCTCAAGCATGATAACTCTTGGGCGTGTTAAATCAGCCCAACGAAGTGCAATCCAAGCAAGCCCTCGTATTCTTTTTTCAACAGGCTTAGAGCCTTTGGCTTTTGAAAAATGTTTACAGTCAGGTGACAACCAAACCAATCCGACAGGCTGATTTTGAGTTACTTCTATTGGATCTACATCCCAAACAGATTCACAATAATGCTTAGTATCAGGATGGTTTGCCCGATGCATAGCCAATGCTTTAGGATCATGATTAATAGCTACATCCACAGGACGACCAAAAGCAGCTTCAAGCCCTGTACTGGTACCACCACCTGCAAAGTTATCAATGATCAATTCATTAGGTAATAGTACTAAATTCACGACACTTCCCCTTGTGCTTTCAATGCACGTGAAAGATGCACAGCTTCATCGCTTTCAATCACTTTGCAGTGACCTGAAATACGATTTTCAAGATAAGTGTCATCGCCCATATCAATACCTACTAAACAGTGATTACACTGTTCTTCTTTAAACTCAGGGCATTTGCCCTTGCACTTATGTTCTGTTAAATTATTCATGTGATTTAATCTTCCTGGTTAATGAACAACTAAGCCTGATCTTCTACATCAGGCTTTTTCTTTGCTTAAATTCCCTTGAATCCCTTCAAATCCCTCTTGAAAGCTCACTTCTGTAGACAAGTCCCGCATCAAAGCGCCTAATCCCAAGCGCTCGAACGATTTTGCTTGTAAATTAAGGACATGCCACTCACCTGCTATTTCTTTTTCAAGAAGATATGCAAGATATTGAGCAAGGTCTTTTCCCTTAATTTCAGCGAGAACTTTTGCACGTTCATGGTTCTCAGGAGACAAACGCACATGCGTAGATTTTTTTTCAAGGCTCATACTTTTGTCCCTTTAGGCACTAATTGCTTGTAAATCGGCTTTTAATTTGCCTTTGGTTTTAACCTGTAAAACGGCTTGAGTTGTCAATGGGATTCCTTGGTGCTCCCATTTCCAAAGAGTCACAGTCGAATATCCAATTTTTTTAGATAACTCTTTCCGATTTTTACAGTCGTGATAATTCATCAAATCACTAATCTTCATGGTTACACCGAATTAACTATAGTTAATAAAGCAAATTTATCACCTGTTAACCATAGTTTCAATACCACGTATTAACATTAGTTAATGTTTTTGGAATATTTGTTATGTCTTTACATGCTCGCATTAAGCAAAAACTTGAAGAAAAAAATCTAAGAGCAGCGGATTTAGCTAGGGCTACTAAAAAGTCGCCTGTAGCCGTAAAAAAGTGGGTGGATGGTGTTAGTGTTCCAACCGCAGACAACCTAAAAGTAATAGCTAGATTCTTAGGTGTTAGTGATGATTGGTTATTGTATGGCGGCAAATACGAACAAAAACTTGATAACAATATTGCTCCAGTTAGTTCGAAACTAATCCCAGTATTATCTTGGGTGCAGGCAGGTACAATGACATCAGTTGAGGCTATAGATCCTAAAAATATAAATGAATGGTTGCCACCATTGAGTGCAGATGATCCAGACGGCTGTTTTTATTTAAGAGTCGTTGGTGTTAGCAATGCTCCTACTTATGTTGATGGAGATTACATTCTTGTTAATCCAAGCTTTCAGGTGTGTGATTTAATTTCTGAAGACCTTGTGGTCGTGCGTAGTAATTCGGATGCGACGTTCAAGAAACTTGTGATCGAAAGCGACGATAGAAAATATTTACAAGCGCTTAACCCTAATTTTCAACCAAACATAATTGAATTTGAAGAAGGTATGGAACTCGTGGGTTTGGTGATTGATGCATTTAGACCACTAGGTGGTTCACGCCCTAAAAGAGTTAGAAAAAGTTAATAAAACTGTGAACCCGACACAGTCATGACAACAGATCGGGCGGAGAATAAGATGGCTTTTTATACGGTAACTTACGACTTAAATAAAAAGAAAGATTATGAAAAGTTTGCGGAAGGCATTAGAAAGGTTTCTACTAATCGTTGTATAAAATGCACATTATCCCAATATGTGATTCAGTCAAGCTTAACTGCACCACAGATACGAATTACTTTACAAGGTTATTCAGACAATGATGATTCTATACTTGTTTTGAAGTTAGATATTAGGGATTGGTCGTGTATAAATTTGCCTGATATTGTTCCTGATTGGCTGCAAAAAGCTACTAATGTTGGGAACTAGGCATCTCCCCAATAACACCTATTCCATTATCAAATTTAGATTGTTCATTTAAAATGTGATCTAAATTAGCTTGATTTGACTCAACCTTAGTGTCTTCAGCTAATGTTACTCGACAGCCCATTATACTGACATGAGTACCTTTTGGGATTATCGCAATTTCTTTTATGGTGTCCATAAAAAACTCCTCTTAGCCCATCCTTGTGATGGGTTTTCTTATGGCTATTAAAACATAAATCATAGTTAACGAAAAGATTAACATTAGTTAACTTTCCTCTTGACTAGTTAATTAACCATAGTTAATATTTTATTCACCAACAACAAAACTGAAAATGTTAGGTGAATGCTATGCCAGCTAAAAACACTTCATTCAGTCAAACGCTTTCAAATCTTCAACGTGGTAGCACAATTGAAGAACTGGACGAACTTTTGACTGAAGCGCTTCAAGCAACACAAGACACAGGTAAACAAAGCACAATCACCGTGAAGCTAACCATTAAACCAAACGGTAATGGTGTCTATAAAATCATTGATGATGTGAAGTCTACGCTTCCTAAATTCGATAAAGAACCTACTGTTCTGTTCACTGACCGTGATCAACAACTTGTACGTGAAGATCCACGCCAACAAAAATTGCAGTTAGAACATATTGATTCAGCTCCAACTGAACTAAAACAGATTCCGACTGATAACTCAAAACCAGTAATTAAACAATTAAGTTAATTCATTAGCTTAGAGAGTTTTTGTTTTTAAAAATTTATCATTCTTAAATAGGTTATTAAAAAATGAGCGAAGCTAATAATTCAAGTGAATGCCAAAATGCTTACACACTTGGTCAAACTTCATTGCAGCACACTAAGGAATTACCATTCATTGTGATTCCTGAAAATGGTCGTGTTCATACATTTGAAGAAGTGCTGGAACGTCCTTTACAGCTTGAGCAATCTGTAAAACTAGATACAGCAAAAGACTTCATTAAATACGTTGACCGTTTTGCAGATCGCGACTCAATCATCTTTGTTAATGTGCTTGGTGGTCGTTTAAAAGCCGTACTTGATTACCATGAAGTTGAAGATAAATCTGATGATGGTGTTGTAGCAACTCCACGCCACGGAAAGCATGTAGCAAATTTTGTTGTAGAAAAAACTTCTGAGTTTAAAAAGATTGAAGCCAATTCAGGTGAAAAATTCACTCAGACTCAGTTCGCGTTGTTCCTTGAAGATGTAATGCCTTACATCAATCAACCAGCTGCTGCTGAACTATATGAAATAGTTCAAACCCTCAATGCCAAAACCAACGTTGATTTTAAATCAGGAATTCGTACTGACAACGGTCAGGTTCAACTTCAATACAACGAAACTATCGAAGCACGTGCAGGCACAGCAGGCAATCTGACTATCCCTGAACAAATCGTTTTCGGTATTCAAGTACATCGTGGTGGTGAGCACTATGCCCTTCCTGCCCGTTTCCGATATCGCATCAAAGATGGTGCTATCACGTTCTGGTATGACTTAGATCAGCTTGAAAAAGCGATTGAGAAATCAATGGAAGATACTGTTGATTACATCCGTAACGGTAAAACCATCTTAAAAGATGACCTAAAAGTTGAGTTACCAGGTGTGCCTGAATACGTAACGATCTTGGAAGGTTCAGTCTAATTTTTCTAAATTTTAAGCATAAGAAAGCCCCGAAATTTTGGTCAAGGACGGGGCTAACTAAGGTTATTAACTTAAAAGCTAACGGGGTCATTATGGAACAAGAGATTGTAGTTAGTCAATTCACTGACAGTAAAAGGATTAAGAAAATCAACATTAGTAATTTTAACTGGATTAAGAACCATCCAGCCTTGGATGTTGGTGTCTTGATTATCGGTGGATTTTTTGTACTTGCAGTAAGCATGGGAATTGCGCTTGCTTCTGTGCGTTTTGCTGAAACAAATTTTGAACCCGAACCAGTTTCTATCGTCTCACCAACTTACAAAGTTACTGATTTGGATTTGGGTCGTTATAACGATTGCACACTAGATTGCACAGCAATTATTTGGACTGACGATGAACAGTTTTCAATTGAAGTGGTGTTTGATTACAACAGTATAAAAAATGGAAATGGTTATGTTTCATGGCGTGAAATCGACATCATGCGCTTGGAACCTAAAACGATCCATGACAAGGATGGCTTCGTAATTAACGCCTACATTGACCGCTATGAGATAGCAAATATCAACAATGCTCTCATAAAAGCAATTGATGAAAAGTTGGGAGGATGAACAGTGAGTAATATCAATCTTCATGACCAATTTGCAATGGCTGCCATGCAAGGATTTATTGCGGATGGCGCAAAAGATAGAGAGCTGATTGCAGAAATGTCTTACAAACAGGCTGATGCAATGGTTACAGAGCGTGAAAAAGGATCAGTTGAGAGCGTTGATTTAGCTAAAAAGAGTTTAGTTGAAGCTATTAATCGCAAGCATCCAGGATTAGATCCAAATGTTAATACTTCTTTGAACCATCTGATTTTTCAGCTTGAAACTGGCTTACTATTTTAAGGGATCAATTATCATGAATACACAAGTTAAACATGAACAATTCCTAGAAAACCGCAAAAAAGGTATCGGTGGTTCAGATGTCGCAGCGATTTTAGGTTTCAGCCCTTATAAGTCTCCGTACCAGTTATGGTTGGATAAAACTGGTCGCAGCGAGAAGAAAGCACAAAATGAATCTGCTCACTTTGGTCATCTTCTTGAAGATGTGGTTGCAAAAGAGTTTTCTCGACGTGCAGGGCTAAAAGTACAGCGAGTTACTCAGCAATTATTTCTTGAAGATCATCCTTGGGCCATAGGCAATATTGACAGAGCTGTCATTAATCCTGAAATCTCTGGAAATGTACGTTTTAAAGATGGTGCTCTAACTACCGATCAACTGCTTGAATGTAAAACTGCAAGTGAGTACATGAGCAAATTGTTCGGTGAAGAAGGATCAGATCAAGTTCCAGATTATTACCTTACACAGTGTCTTTGGTATTTGATGATTACTGGATGTCAAATCATTCACTTAGCTGTGCTAATTGGTGGAAATAAGTTTCGCATGTATCGCATTGAGCGTGATGAAGATTTAATTCAATCCATTTTCGAGCAAGTTAAATCGTTTTGGTTTAACCATGTGATTGCAGATGTACCGCCTGACCCGACTTGTTTTGATGATGTTTTGCATCGCTGGTCGAAGCATGTAGTGGGTAAACAGGTTGAAGCAAACTTCGAACAAATCAAATTAGGTGAAGAGCTTGTCACTGTTCAAAATCGCCAAAAGGCTGATAAAGCACGTGAAGATGAAATCAAATTAAAAATTGTATCTACGATGCAAGACGCTGAAATGATGATTAGCCAAGGCAAAACCTTATTCACCTACAAAGAACAATCTTCTACACGTATTGATAGCACGTTGTTGAAAAAAGAAGAACCCAAATTATTCGAGAAATACTGCAAAACATCTAGCACACGTGTTTTTCGTATTTCGACCAAATTTAAAGAAACTATTTAAGGAATTTTATCATGAATACAGTAGCTCAAATCCATCAAAATCTCGAAAGCCAACAATCCGTAATGTCAGCACTAGACATTATGATGAATGAAACAGTTATGGTTCGTATTGAGAACATGGCTGCTCGAATGGCTACAAGTAAGATTACAACACCTAAACATTTACAAGGAAATGAAGGTGATTGTATGGCAATTATCATGCAAGCAATGCAATGGGGAATGAACCCATACGCAGTAGCTCAAAAAACTCACTTAGTGAATGGCACACTTGGCTACGAAGCTCAGTTAGTAAATGCTGTAATTACTGCCCGCGCTCCTGTTAAAGAGAGACTGCATTTTGAATGGTATGGTGATTGGTCTAAGGTAAACGGTAAGGAAGATAAATCACCTAATCTAGGTGTACGAGTATCAGCAACCTTGCGCGGTGAGACAGATGCACGTGTTATTGACATTAGCATGGCTCAAGTCGGCCCTGTAAGAAATTCTCCACTTTGGGCTGCTGACCCACGCCAGCAAATTGCCTATTTAGCAACAAAACGTTGGGCACGCTTATATTGTCCAGATGTGATTCTAGGTGTTTATACACCCGATGAAGTTATTGAACGTGAAGAACTTGATGTTACCCCTATTCAATCAACAGTAAAAAAACATCAAGGTGCAAAAGGTTTGAAGGAACAAATGGCTGAACGTACACAAACCAAAGAAACAGTTATTGATATGGCACCCGATTTTGATGTGAATGGTTTGATTAATCAAATTAATGAAGCTGCGAATCTAGATGACCTAAAAGCCCTAGCTCAGACTTTCCCTACAAATTTAGGTGAACCAGCAGAAACTGATATTAAAACTGCATACAAGAATAAGAAATTCTTTCTGCAGTTAATTGATGATTTAGAAATGGCAACTTCAATTGAAGCTATCAACTCGATCATGGAAAAGCAATTTGAGCCAAATACATCATTCTTGACTGATACGCAGATCGATGCTGTCAGCAATCTTTTTGAGCGTAAAACGGCTGAATTAACCGAATAACCTCCCTACTTTCTTCTATTAATTTTTATACAAGCGCCTTTCTTTTTAAGGGTGCTTAGGGAAATTCATTCATGAATCCTACTATTGAACAAAAAGAAGCCATTCAAATGGCTACAAATGGTACATCTTGCAAGGTTACTGCATACGCTGGTGCTGGTAAAACTTCTACGCTCAAATTGATTGGAAATGCTAAAAGCTATCAGTCAGGTATGTACCTGGCATTTAATAAAGCTATCGCAACAGAAGCTCAATCAAAATTCAATCGTAACGTTCAATGTAAGACGTTTCACAGCTTGGCTTACAACTCTGTACCTCGTTGGTTTACTGCTAAATTAAAAAATCGTCGTTTGATTTCTAACCAAATTGCATCAAGACATGACCTCGAATCATACCAAGTGCCAGTGGCTTTGATTAAACAGCGCGGTGAAGATGATACAAAACGTCTTTTCAGCTCAAAACGAATGGCGACAGCATTAATCAATTCAATTGGATATTTCTGCCGTTCAAATTACAACGAGATTCAATTGTCTCAAGTTTATGCAGCCCTGCCTGATTGGATGGATGACACTTATCGCGCTGAACTAGCAAATATATTACTGCCTAAGGCTCATGATTACTGGATGGATATTTTAAATCCCCATGGTGTGAACCGTTTAGAACATGACCATTATTTGAAGTATTGGGCATTAAGCAAACCAGTTATCAACACAGATTTTATTCTGTTTGATGAAGCGCAAGATGCTGATCCAATCATGTTGAATGTTCTGAATAATCAGCGTGCTCAGGTCATTTATGTAGGAGACCGTCACCAACAAATCTATGCGTTTCGTGGTGCTGTAAATGCGATGCAGTCATTAGATATTGCTGAAACTCGTTTGAGTCAATCATTCCGTTTTGGTCAAGAAATTGCGGATCTTGCAAACAACATTTTATTTAACGTGCTTGATGAGAATATCCCTTTACGTGGATTTGATCAGATCGACTCAAGCGTGTGTGAAATTCACGACAACATTGCAGATGCTTTTATCTTCCGCACTAATTCAGCTGCTCTTTCTCATATGGTTGAGTTAATAAAGTTAGGGCGTGAGCCAAGACTCGAAGTGGATACAGGAACTTTGATCAAAAACATCGAAGATGCTAAGAAAATTAAAGAAGGTATTCGAGTCAATGATGGTAGTGCTTTTGAGGGATTTAGTTCTTGGGAAGAAGTACTCGAATACACACATGAAGTTTCTAATAGTGATCTGAAACCACTTGTTAGTTTAATTGAGAAAGTTGGAGAAAATGCTCTGATTGAAGCATTGTTCAAAAGTAACTCAAATGACTATGACTGTGTCATCACAACGGCCCACAAATCAAAAGGACTTGAATTCAATAAAGTCAAATTGGGTGGTGATTTCTTTTACAAAGAATCCATGTCTGAAGGTGAAAAACCTTTAACAGATGATGAAGCTCGTCTTCTTTATGTAGCTGCAACTCGTGCAAAAAAGCAATTGGATATCACTGCATTAAACCCTCTTTTCAAAATTATCAATTCAGGAGCTAAAGCAAATGCATAAATCGACAATCGTTTCCATAGAGCAGATCAAAGATGTACTAGAGTCAGAAACTTCAAATGTTCATTCTAAAGTAATGGCCCTGTTAGAAAAGCCTTTACTGGAACAAACATTGATTAAAACACGTGGTAATCAAACCAAGGCTGCGGAATTGTTGGGCATCAATCGCGGCACCTTGCGCCAACGATTGAAAGCACACAATTTATTTAATGCTTAAGAAAATTTAATTAGCAATGTCCTACTGAAGCAATCGTATTGTTGACCCATGTGATTGCTTCAAGAGGACATTGCGACAAAAGGTGGAATATGGGCATTATGCAAAAATATATTATTGTAGTTGAATCAGAAAAACCGCCTAAGGTTCATTTACAAGACATCATCCCTCAAGTAGGTAAAGTGTTAGAACTTAAATCAGAAGAATTACCACATCGAGTTGATACTAAATGGGTAATGGAACGCTATGAGATGGCGCGAACCACGGTGATTGAATTTTTGAAACCCTTCAATAAAGGTTCAGGTGGTAAATACTCTTATGATCCACATGAGATTATCCCGCTACTGGATAATCGCCATAAATCAAAACGTGGGGCTAGACGCAAAAATTAAAAGGGCTTAATGCCCTTTTTTATCAGTTATCATATCAATAATTACAAGGTGTAAATCACGACAAAGATCAATCTTATAATCAACGATCTTGTTTGAAGCATGTCTAGTTTCAATATATTCATGCAACTTTTCTAAATATTCTAAATTATCACCATTGTGATTATTACTTAAACTTATCCCAAGAAGTATTTCACGTAAACCATCCAGCATCACTCTAGGTGATTCTATTTCCTTATAGTTGTTTAAGTCGAATTCAATATAAATTCTAAGATAAAAATCCAATTCGTCTTGGAAATTCTCAATTAAAAGACGAAAATTACTGACTTTATCTAATACTTCATAAAAAACACTGGGATCATTAAATTTATGTTTTTTGTCATAAACAATATCTTCTAATTCAGTATACTTATCTTCTAATTGGATCAACAGACTGTTAAATCTATCTTTTAATCTTTCAAGTAATTCCGTTCTATATTGTGCTCGCCAATCATTGAACAGTTTAATTGCCACAACTCCAGCGAAAAAAGTTGCTGCAGCTGACAAAAAGTCAGCATCAATTTTAAACATTTCTTTCGCGGCAAAAGAAAAAATAAAACACCCAATTAAAATAATCATTCCAATTGACAATAACTCAAATATATTTATTTTTTTCATTAAAAATGCCCCAATTGATGGGGCATATATTAAGCAGCATTTAGCATCTTTGCAATCTCAGAAGCACTAGGATTATAGTAAGTATTGACGAGCATATTAATAGTTCTATGACCCGTTACTTTTGCAAGTATTTCTACAGGTAACTTTTGTATATTAACAAGTCTAGTGATTGCTTCGTGTCTTGTGTCATGGAACGTAAGGACGCCATTTAAGCCCACCTTAATTAAATTTCGTTGCCACGCTAAACGGAATGAATTGCTATTGTGGGGAATTAATTTCCCTTCTCTATCGTTCAACAGATCCAGTAATTTTCTAGCTTTAGTAGTTAATGGAACATCACGTGAATAACCGTTTTTCGTTTCAGGTAAATGAACATAATCACCATGATCATGTGATGATTCCATACCAAGAATTTCACCCTTCCTCATAGCTGTTTCTAAAGCAAATAAGAAACACCAGGCAACATGTTGAGCGGGTGTGTGTGGAACCATTGTTTCTTTATAATTGTCTAATCCTTTAATAATTTTTTGAATTTGTTCTTCTGAAATGCGTTGATTACGTGAAGGTGGTGCAGTCGGTTTCTTAATAACTCTTACTGGATTTTCTTTCAAAATAAACAATTCATTAATAGCATATGTGAAAACTGAAGAACATAAACTCAATTCTCTGCTAACAGTGCTAGGCTTGGCTACTTTTAATCTTCTTTCACGTACAGCGACCATATCTTGTGGTGTGATATCGAATATTGATTTCTCAACAAGATCGCCATAGTAATGATTTAAAGATTTAATGTGGCTTTTTATGTATGAACCACCTTTTTTAAATGCACCAACATTTTCATAGTATTTATTGAATAGATCTTTAAGTGTGATATCAGGACGCTCGAGCTTTCTTAAATGAACTTGATACTCTAATTCTAATTCAATTAATCTTTTGACAGCCCATGCAGTACACTCTTCAGGTGTATCACGAGTTGCTGCATCACGGAAGGTTTTATATTTGACTTGGATACGCCATGCGTTTCCACGTTTGACAGGCTTTTGCATAATGACCTCTGAATATTGGTGCCATACATGGGCGCCACTAGTCAGAATCATAAAAAACTCTTCATAATGGCGCCCAATTTCGAGAGCCACACTAGTTTGCACACGTGCAAAATGGCGCCCGAAGAGCGAATATAAAGGAGTTTTTATGCCTTTTTTGAACTTTTTAAACGTTCAAATTTGACCCGAAGAGCAATAAAAACAAGGTGTAAATCTTAAAAATTTAACCTTAAAATATTGATTTAACTCAATATTAATCTTGGTAGGTATATCCAGACTCGAACTGGAGACCTCTACGATGTCAACGTAGCGCTCTAACCAACTGAGCTATACACCTAGAATGAACAGCATAATATTCATTTTTTATAAGCTTCACAAGTTTTTTTGAACCTGTTTTAGTGTAATCGCACAGTCTTTAAGCAAACGCTTAAAGAGCATGAGATTATTTTCATCCTTTTGCTCCTTAAAAATAATTTTTTGATATAACACAATAAGTTGTTCAAATGATTGATGACCATTAGCCTGTTCAGATAAACGATGCATCCACATCTGAAATGTCTCAGAATGTCTTTTTCGCAAGTGAATGGGCAACTTTTTCTGAAACTTTTGTATTTCACGGTCGTAAGACGTTTGTTTGGATCTTTGCACCCACCAATAATAAGCCGCATACAAAATTAGAATTGATCCAAATCCTCCGATTAAAATAATCACATAGGCATAACTTGAATTTAATCCTAAACGTGATAACCAATTTTTTTGCTTTTCTACGTCATATCCAACGACTTTACTCTGCCATTGATAACTTAAATAATCACTCCAAATTCGCATGTTTTTTAGCATTTTAAACTGCTGTAAACGCCAAGCTTCTGATTGCTGATCACCCCAAACTGTTTCGTCTTGGGCTAAATAATTTTGCATGCCTGTGTCAATTCTTTGCGGCGCAATCATCGCTGTTGGATCAATTCTTTGCCATTTACCATTTAGATAAACTTCACTCCATGCATGTGCATCTAATTGTCTTACTTCCCAACTCTGATTATCAGGTGCTAGTTGCCCCCCTTGATAACCTGTTACCACACGGGCAGGAATACCTGCATAACGCATTAACATTACAAAACTAGATGCATAGTGCTCACAAAACCCTTTACGACTTGAAAATAAAAACTGGTCTATGCGGTTTCCACCCAAAGTTCCAGGAGTTAATGTGTATACAAAACCATTTTTGCGATACCAAGCTAAGACACTTCGGATATATTGGTTCGGTTGATGTTGGCTCTGATTCAATAATGTTTCTGCGAGTTTCTGTGCTTTTGGATCTAATCCTTCAATATACCGAGTGTTTATTTCTATTTGTATTGGATTCAAAACTTCTGATTGGGCAGATATTCTGCCTAACCACAACATTTGTATTGGTTGATTTCGCTTTATCAATTTTGATGGGCGAATACTATCATCCTGATAAACCTGTAAATATCGTTCTTGAGGAACTGAATATTCAAGTCCCATGATCCAATTGGATTGTTCATCAGCTGATAAATATTGGTATTTAACTTGTTTTTGAGTAGCGTAATTCACTCGCTTCAAACTTTGATTTGAATAATGACTGGTCCACGTTGAACCATCATACATATCCAATACCAATGCTCTCCAATATAAATCATTTCGACTCGGCAACTGATTCATATTTGCCACAATACGAAATGCTAGAGCTGATGATTGCGACAGCTCCGCAATATCACCTGGTGACATACGATCACTAATCCCTGTCGTCGCGCGATCTTGTTGAATTGGAATTGCCCACAATGGGGGTAACCGCGGGAAGAAAATAAATAATAAAATAAAAAATGGGGTCGCTACTGCTACAAATTTAAATATCTGCTTTAAATCACGTCTGAACTGGTTTGATGCTGATTTTTGCTGAAAAAGTGCGGTTTGAATGCGATATAACCCAACCATACACATGATAAATACAGAAAATACGATTAGCGCCATCCAGAATGCTTGACTATGCAATAACAGACTAGCACTGACAAATAATGCGAAGTTAAATACAACCAATAGATCTCGAGTATTTTTAACTTCCATTGTCTTTGCAATTAAACAGGTACAAAGAAATGCAACTCCTGCTTCCACACCAAATAAGCTTCGGTATTGTAAAAAGATCAAGGCAATAGAAACTATCGTAAATGGAACAAGGATCCAATTCGAAAACGCCGTGATTTGGTTCTTTAAGTATCGCCAAACCAAAACCAACAATACGACAGCCCATAGACCACTCAAAGTAAATGGAATAAACGGGATTTGTCCAATTAGTATTAAGACTAGCGCAACTAAAATACAGAAATAAATTTTTTTATTCATCATCAAGCCTGCGCCAGCAAAAGTTTAGCCTTGATTAACTGTGATTGACCTTGTCCACTTTCTAATCGTGCATGAGGCAATATCACAGCATAGTCATCTCCCAATAGTTCGCATTGCTCAATTAAACCCATCATAAAACTCAGTTTTTGTTCATGCCCTTGTGCAGGTATTTGTTGATAATCTATTTCTAAATATTGATGATTGGCTTGAGTTTCGAACATTTTAATAAAAAATCCTTGTCCTCTTGCAACCTGTTTCCAAGCTACATTTTGATAGGAATCACCATGTTGAAATGCTCTTAGCTCTTTAAACTCATCTAAGCTGTCTTGAGCATTGGTAGGCTGGCTTTTATGTTCTTTTTGCCAATCGTGAGCTTTGGGAGCAATCCACACCTTATACTTAGGATATAAATAAGTCCATGCACGCACTAAACCGAATGGGTAAGTAGAATAAATTTTTATGGGTGAAAAATCGTATTGTCCTCGAGCATTTGGGTAAAATGGCAACTCAAAAATTTGTTGAGTATGCTCAAAGCAGAAAAAATGTTCTTTGTCTTCACTAATAATTCTGAGATATCGAGTAAAAATACTTTTTTGTTTAAACATTATTTTTAGTGTAAATGAGTTATCCACTTGCCCTATCTCAGGAAAGACAAGCTCTATATCCAGCCGATGTAACTGCTTAAAAGTAAGATAAAAACTAATCCATAAAATTGCACTAATTAAAAAACAAAAACCTAGAATTAGGTTATTTGCGTAGTTAATACCTGCAATAAACGTAATTAAAATTAGCACAAGATATAGAAAACCTTGCCTATATAAAAAGATCAAAATATCTTTTTGTGTAAGTCGCTTCTTTTCATCAATTTGGAATCGTTTTGCAATCCAGTTTTGTAGTGGATGCTTGAATATTTTTTGCATATCCCACTCTCAACTAGAATGCCTCTACCGATTCTAAAATTTTTCTTACTTCATTTTCACCCAAACTGAGACGATGTGAAACTACAGATATAAACACCATCTGCACATCATCTGTAGTTACAAAAGCTCGTCCTTCTACTAATGCATAAGCTTGGGATGCAGCTTTTAATGCCAATACTCCACGTGTTGATAAACCATGACGCTGCTTACGTGTTTCAGCGGCTAAATCTAAAATATAGTTAAGTACAGCATCACTTAAAAAAACTTGTTTAGCGAGTTCACGTAAATGCAAAATATCAGCTTGATTAAATACAGAATCCAATTGATGAATAAGAAGCTGACGTGAACTTTGTTGAAGTAAAAGTTTTTCAGCTTGGCGAGATGGATAGCCCAAAGACAAACGCATTAAAAAACGATCTAGTTGAGACTCAGGCAAAGCATAGGTTCCACTTTGAAAAAGTGGGTTTTGCGTAGCAAGCACCCAAAAAGGCTGAGGTAATTCATAGTGAATACCATCAACTGTAACCGCCCCTTCTTCCATTGCTTCGAGCAACGCGCTTTGCGTTTTAGGGCTACAACGATTAATTTCATCCGCAAGTAAAATTTGAGTAAAGACAGGGCCTTTTTTAAATTCAAAAATATGTTCTTTTTGATTAAAAATATTGATACCAATCACATCACTCGCCAGCATATCATTGGTAAATTGGATTCGTTGAAAATGCAGTCCCGCCAAACGAGCTAAAGCACTGGCTAATGTTGTTTTACCCAAGCCAGGTAAATCTTCAAATAGCACATGACCACCAGCCAGCAAACAAGTCAGTGCAAGTTTAGTTTGTTGCGGCTTATCTAAGATCAGCTCATTAACTTGAATAAGGAAACTTTCTATTTTATGGCTAAAGCTTTTAATATCTTGTTCTAGTTGCTGATTTTGTATTTTTTTTTCTTGAACAGAAGCTTTTTCCATGCCCCACATAATTCTATCCCCAAAATAAAACAGTGTATGCCTCAACATACACTGTTTTGATTTTTTTTCAAAGAAATCAAATAACTTCTAGCAAGGACATTTTTTCATATTCCCGCCTGACGATGGGTAACGCGCATCGACACAGTGACGATAAAAAGTCTTCGCATCCATCGGTGTCAAATCTGGATGATGCTGTTGCATATGTCTGAGATAGTTTTCGTAATCTGGTACTCCAACCATTAGACGGAAACTTTTTTGCAAGTTTTGCCATAGAAGTGCGATACGAGACCAATTTCTTGGTGAGAAAATCAGGTGTTTTTGCGACATAATCGTGAATTTAATAATCTTCACGATTACGGAACCACCTTCTTTCGCAATTTTGAAATCCATGCTTATTCTCCCTTCACGCTATTCGCAGTCATCGGTACATCTGAATAAACAGCAGGTGCCTCATTCACAGTAGGCGTTGAACTTGCTAATGCTTTGCGAATTGCTCCAATAGATGCAATTACCATTACGATAGCAACAATCATAAAGAATCCACACAACACCGCGTTGATTTGATTGGACATCACAATTGTTTGCATCTCTGCTACTGTTTTCGCCGGAGCGAGTAGCTCCCCACGTGCAATCGCATCAGAAAAACGGTTCGCTTGAGCAAGGAAACCAATCTTCGGATTCTCATGGAAGATTTTTTGCCAACCTGCAGTCATAGAAGTGATAAATAAGAAAACTGTTGGGACGATTGTGACCCATACATATTTCTCTTTCTTCATCTTGAATAAAATCACCGTACCCAAGATTAATGCCATTGATGCAAGAATTTGGTTACCAATACCAAAGAGTGGCCATAACGAATTAATACCACCTAGAGGATCAACGACACCTTGATAAACGAAGAAGCCCCAGCCAGCAACCGCAACAAAAGTTCCAACTAAGTTCCCAAAAAAAGAGCTAGATTGTTTAACCGCAGGTACAACTATCCCAACCGTATCTTGCACCATAAAACGACAAGCACGTGTTCCTGCATCCACCGCGGTTAAAATAAATAATGCTTCAAACAGGATCGCGAAGTGATACCAAAAAGCCATCATTGAACGACTATTGAAAATTTCAGAAATGATATGTGCCATACCAATCGCAAAAGTCGGTGCACCGCCTGTGCGAGATAAAATAGAGCTCTCACCTACTTCTTGTGCGAGTACAGTTAACATTTCTGGTGTAACGATAAAACCTAAATTACGAACAGCTTCAGCAGCTGTATCAACCGTTGTACCCAGCACTGCTGCAGGAGCATTGATCGCAAAATAGATTCCTGGATCAAGTACAGTCGCACAAATCATTGCCATAATGCCGACAAAAGATTCCATCAACATTCCACCGTAACCGATCATACGAATATTTACTTCGTTATCGACGAGCTTAGGCGTTGTACCAGAAGAAACTAGCGCATGGAAACCAGAAATAGCACCACAAGCAATCGTAATAAATAGAAATGGAAATAATGTCCCTGCGAAAACAGGTCCTGTACCATCCACAAAATGCGTTACCGCAGGCATTTTCAAATCAGGCATTGCAAATACAATACCGATCGCCAAGCCAGCAATTACACCAATTTTAAGAAATGTTGATAAATAATCACGTGGTGCTAACAGTAACCAAACGGGTAAGACTGATGCAATAAAACCATAAATGATTAATGCCCATGTCAATTGCGTTCCACTTAAGGTAAATAACTGTCCCCAATACGGATCTTTTGCGACATCACCACCAAAAACAATCGCGGCCATCATCAAGACGAAACCAATGATAGAGACTTCTGCAATTTTACCTGGGCGAAGATAACGCATGTACACGCCCATAAATAATGCAATAGGAATCGTTGCAGCAATACTAAATACACCCCAAGGGCTATGAGCTAATGCTTTAACCACAACCAGAGCAAGTACTGCTAGAATAATCACCATCACACCCAATGTACCGAGCATGACGATAACACCAGCAAAAGTACCCAATTCCTGCTTTGCCATTTCACCTAATGAACGACCATCACGACGTGTGGAGATAAACAGCACAAGAAAATCTTGAACTGCACCTGCAATCACAACACCGACGAGCAACCAAATTGTTCCTGGTAAATAACCCATCTGAGCCGCTAGAATTGGTCCCACTAAAGGACCAGCACCAGCAATCGCCGCAAAATGATGCCCAAATAATACGTATTTATTGGTAGGAACATAATCCAAACCATCGTTTAAACGATGAGCTGGGGTTAATCGCCTTGGGTTTAATTCAAAAACCTTGTTTGCGATAAATAAACTGTAGAACCGATATGCAATGCTATATACACAGACAGCAGCGAGAACCAACCAAACTGCATTTACATGCTCACCACGACTCACCGCCAATATCCCAAAAGAAATTGCCCCGATAATGGCAACTAAACTCCATAGAATCTTAGAGGAAAGCGATGTTTTTGCTTGTGTTATCTCCATTCAAAACCTCTCAAATATTTCACTTTTGGTGATTTGGATTTCCATTCCTATATTTTCTTTAGAAAATATCTTCGTGAGTTTATCGTTTATTAAAATAGATTTATCTAATACTTTGGCATAAAAAAAGGGATGATTCTTTATCATCCCTTCGATAATCGTATACTTTATGTTTAACGATTACGCACGCTCTAGGTAGTCACCAGTACGAGTATCTACACGAACGCTTTCTTCTTGCTGAACAAATAATGGAACACGTACCACAGCACCTGTTTCAAGTTTCGCTGGCTTACCGCCACCGCCAGAAGTATCACCACGTACACCTGGATCAGTCTCAACGATTTTGAGCACAACAAAGTTAGGTGGGCTTACAGTTAAAGGTACACCATTAAATAACATGATTGTACATTTTTCATTTGAATCATCTTTTAACCATTTTGCAGCGTCGCCCATTGCTGTTTTATCAGCAGCGATTTGCTCAAAAGTTACAGGATCCATAAAGTTCCACATTTCGCCATCGTTGTAGAGGTATTCCATTTCTACTTCTACAATATCAGCAGCTTCTAAAGAATCACCTGATTTAAATGTTTTTTCTAATACTTTACCAGAGCGAAGGTTACGTAATTTTACGCGGTTAAACGCCTGACCTTTACCTGGTTTTACATATTCATTTTCCATGATTGAACATGGGTTACCATCCAGCATGACCTTAAGGCCAGCTTTAAAATCATTTGTAGAATAATAGGCCATGAAAGGCGCACTCCAACTTAAAACTCAAATCTATTAATGCTAGACTAGGCCAATAGCCTTTAGGCTAACACTATTTTAACGTATGGCATGATAAACTATTTACATCAAGAGAAAAACTGGCAATCACAACTCAGTGATCTAATTACTGATCCTTTAGAGTTGTTAAATCTGCTTGAGTTATCCACTGAACAGTTATTATCAGGGGCAATCCTTGCCTCTGAACAGTTCAAATTACGTGTTCCACGCGCATTCGTCGGAAAAATGAGCATTGGAGATCCTTTTGATCCCTTATTGCTACAAGTTTTACCCCATCATTTAGAACTTGAAGACCATCCAGAATTTGTTACTGACCCACTTGGTGAAGAAGCAGCTAATCAAATGGCTGGAGTTCTACATAAATATCAATCACGTTTTTTACTGACTTTAACGGGTGCATGTGCGATTCATTGTCGTTATTGTTTCCGTCGCCATTTCCCCTATCAAGAAAACCTACCCAAAAATGATGATTGGATTAATATCAAACAGTATATTGAGCAAAATCCTCAAATTAATGAAGTAATTTTGAGTGGCGGAGATCCTCTAACTTTATCAAATCGAAAATTAGCACTTTGGTTGGAACGTCTAGCATCTCTCCCTCAGATTAAGATTCTGAGAATTCATTCACGTGTTCCCGTCGTTATTCCAAATCGAATCGATGAAGAGCTGATTTCTATATTAAAAAACAGTAGGCTACGCATTGTAGTAGTGATACACTCAAATCACGCAGCTGAACTTGACGACTTTACTTGCTCAAAGTTATTACAGTTATCAGAACACCATATTACAGTGCTAAATCAAGCAGTTTTACTCAAAGGTGTGAATGATTCTGCAGAAATTTTGAATAATTTAAGTTTGCGTTTATTTGACGCGCGTGTAATGCCTTATTATCTTCATGTATTAGATAAAGTAAAAGGCGCTCAACATTTTGATTTAAGATCTTCAGAGATAGATCATATATATACTGATGTTTTAGCGAGTTTACCTGGATATCTTGTCCCTAAACTCGTAAGGGAAATTGCGGGCGAAAAAAATAAAACACCGCTTTTTGGGGTTCAAACGTTCTGAGATTGATTACAATGATGGATAATGCATTTTCGGATATTTTTCAAATTCCCACTGTTTTAAGAAGGGATAAACTCAGTTTTTGTGATTCAAACACTAAAAGCTTGAACGAATGGATTTCAACACTTGCCATAATGCAATTGGGTGATACCTCTAAAGCATTATTCTCAGCTTTACTTGAGCTAAGTGAATTAGAATGCTCAGAAACTTTACGTTTTGATTTAACACAGACACTACACCCTACCATCGAAAATGTTTTAGGTAGTCTAGAAAAGAATTTTTTTAATCAAGGTGTCATCACCTCTGATCGTAATGAACACATTATAGAACTAGCAATGCTTTTGCGTTGTTACTTCGCAGCGATTTATATCAATATTGTTCGCCGAAGTAGCGATCAACTTGAGCATCAAAAATTCTCTTTTTTTGCATTAAATCAAAAGAAAAATCTTCAGACTGCAAGAACCTTAGCGACTTTCCAAGCATTGCAACAACTCACTCAACTCCTGTATCAGCAACATATGCTTTATAGTGAACCTGTTGCAGGACAATGGCTGATTGCTCACCAACTGTATGATGCGGCTGTAACTCATAAATATCATCACACCACTTTGGAACAACCAGCAGGTAAACCAAGCCTCAATAATGTTGCTCAAGCTTATGCACAACTTATTTTGCTAGATATCTTTAACACCAATCAAATTCGCCAATCTGAAATTCAAGCTTTATTCCAATGTAGCTTTGACTGGGCGAAAATGCTGCAACTATTACCAAAGGAAACTGAGTTAACCAAATATGTAGTTGATACCAGTAAAGATCACCCACCTATTTATAATAAGAAACAGAGTTCAGGATTTAATCCAAATATTTTCATCAGCACCAATAGTCTTTTAGATCATGTCACTGCAACACTTCACAAAAATGCAGAATATATTTCTAAAAATGAAAAAATCTATTTAACACCTGCGCTGAAGTTCCATGTTCAAACTATTCTTGGCACTACTGCTGAACGACGTCACGAGCGTTATGAGTACTCTGCGCAGTTGCATATTTGTTTTGGATTACTCACCGCTCATTTCTATCTATCTAAAGCAAAGAATTTCGCTGAAACTCTTCAACTTGAACATGGTTATGGATTACAAAGCGAATCTCGCTTTTTGTCATCGTGGGATAAAAAAGAATCTTCTGACAATCAAGAATCTTCCATCCAACGTTTAAGTCGTGAAAGTAAAGCAGTTTATCAAGCAGATATTCTTGATATTAGCGTAAATGGATATCGTATTAAATGGACGACTGAAGCACCTAAAAACCTTCGGACTGGCGAATATATCTTGGTTAAAGAAACCTCACATGGTCATTGGCGAGGAGGTGTTATTCGTTGGCTTAAACAATCCAGTGAAAAAAGCCTTGAACTCGGTTTAGAGGTTTTAGCACAAGATATTTTCCCATGTGCAGTACGTATTCAATCTGACCGCCATTTGAGTAATTACCACCCTGCACTTATTTTAAGAAATCAGAATCTGGATGAAACAAAAACAACAATCATATTACCAGGTTCACAAATTTTCAGAGAACAGCAAGCTGTTCATTTACGATTGGGGAAAGAGGAAGTAAAAGTGTACTTATTAACAGCACAGTTAATTACCCAAAGTTTTGTCCAGTTTGATTTCGAATTGCTCAATGAAGAAGATGAACCTTGTCTTCAAAAATTTATGGCACAAAAGAATATGGATACAAATGATCAAGATTTATGGGAAGCATTGAAGTGAGAAATTCTTTACTCTCTAAAAAGTTAAAACGTACTGAAACACGCTTATTAATTATTGATGATAACCAACTTCGTTATAATCAAATTTTGCAATTATTTTCTGCACAAGAACACCAAGTCCAAGCCTGTCTATTGGATGATTTTAAAACATTTGAAAAGCAACTGAATCTACCTTGGGATATGGTGATTTTTGGTCGGGCTTACGATTTAAAAATCGAACAAACTCTCTCTTTGATTCAAGCATCATCACAGCCTAATTTGCCCGTTTTATTGCTTGAACCAGAAGACTTCGATGCGCAACAATATCAAAACTATATTCACAAAGGCATCTATGATGTTCTTAGTTTAAAATCCCCTGATCATTTTTATATCAGCATCATTCGTGCTTTATCATATAGTCGATTGGTACAAGCTGAACATCGTCTATTGAATGAATTGGAAGCCGCACAAACACAAGCACAATCTTTAGTTGCAGAAACTCATAAAGCGGTCGCAGTATTACAAGAAGGAATTCATTTCAGTGCCAACAAAGAGTATGCGACTCTTTTTGGTTTCGAGAATGAAGATGATTTGATTGGTTTACCATTACTAGATGTTTTACAACCTGAAGATTTGGCTCAATTTAAACTACGCTTCAAGAAGATTTCTCAAGGTCAATTTGAACATGCTCGCTTTGAGATCAAAACACTCAATTCAAATGTAAAAAACAATCCATTACATGTAGAGTTTTTACCATCTGGAAATGATGATGAAATTCAACTCAATATCGAATGTCCTTCTCAAGCCACACAAAAATCCGAACCAACTACAGTCGCGCCTACTGTAACGATTGCTCCAGCAGAAAAACTTTCAAGTTTAAATTCATCTTTACAACAAATTAATCGCCATCTTAACAATCATCCTGCAAATGTAAATGCCTTAGTTTTATTTGGCTTAAATCATTGTCCAAATGAAGTTTTTCAATCTGATTGGCGTGGAACAAAGTCTTATTTTTCAAATATTCAAAATTTCATTAAAGAACAAGTCAACGTCCCAATTCATCAAATTGAAACAGCACTCTATGCTGGCTTAATCCAAGCTGAATCCAAAGAAGTATTAAACTCATTATTGATTGGTTTAAATGGTCTACAAAAACCTCAACTTCTTGTAACAGATAATCACACCTTTCCACTCCAATTAAAATTAGGATATTGTGAGTTAAATCAACCAATTTCAAATGAAACTGCTTTTGAACAATTACTCTCAAAAGCTTTTGCTACACCACTTCCTGTTTTCAATAGTCAAAAGATAGATGCCGATATCGGTCTTACAACCGAACATATTCAAACCTCTCTTAAATTAACCTTATTACAAGAGTTAAAACAGAAACTAGATGCAGGATCGATCCAATTAAAATATCAACAACTATATGATAAGCAGGATCAACATACCCATACCTATGAGGTTACAGCAGGATTTATTCATGATAATCAATGGATTGATTTAAGTGATCTAGCCGATTTAAAAGATGATCCTGAGTTATCTGTACAACTTGACCGCTGGATTCTTGTAGAAGCGTGTAAACAACTACACAACTTTATTACCCAATATCCAAAAGCTAAACTAATCGTTAATTTGAACCATCACATTCTAATTAATGATAAAAAATTACCTGAATTGGTCGCAAAACTTCTTACGATTATTGGAAGCAAACAAGCTCATCCGCTTATTGTTCAATTCTCAGAGTATAGTCTGCAACAAAATCTGTCTCAAGCTCAGCAGCGAGTCGCTCTACTCCGTCAATACGGCGCTGAAGTTTCAATACGCAATTTTGGTGATTCACTTTATAGCGAATCTATTCTTACGCAAATTGATACACAATATTTATGCCTACATAGCAAACTTTCCAAGATGTTAGCTAGCGAGAAAGACATGGCAAAATTACAGGAAAAAATTCTGAATTTCATCGGTATGAAATCTGTAGAAATTTTACTAACTGATTTAAATGACATGAATTTATTCGCAAATGCTTGGAATGTTGAAGCGCGCTTCTTACAAGGCAACTACTTCCAAAAGAAACTTGATCGTTTAACTGACGTACAAGATCAATAGAAATCTAGTAGCCTCTACTTTTACAAAGGAGAGGCTTTAGAGACAACAAAAAACGGGCATATTGCCCGTTTTTTGTTTTTCTTGATATTAACGTTTGATAGAACGCGACATACCAGAGAAACGTTGTTTGAACTTGTCGATACGACCACCAGTATCTACATTCTTTTGTTTACCAGTATAGAATGGGTGGCAAGCTGAACATACGTCAAGATAAAGAGTTTCTTTACCAAGTGCAGAACGAGTTTCGATTACGTTACCGCATGAGCAAGTAGCAACTAATTTTTCGTATTTAGGGTGAATATCGGCGCGCATGGTCGATGCTCCTATTTAGTAAGAAAGGCTTAAGCTGTTATCGCAATTGATCACTCTCAAGATGAGGAAAGCAGAGTTTTAATACTCGCAGATCAATACCACAACAGACCATTTCTTTTGACTCACCGAGACATCTTAGGTCAGAGCAAAGCCAACAAGTGGTGCAGATTATACGCGAATAAATTATATTTTGCGAACTATTCCTGCATTGATTTTGACCAATGATTCGCAATTACCCCACAAACCATCAACTGAATTTGGTGGAAAATCATGATGGGTAATACAATCATCCCCAAAGGCTGCCCAATAAAAAGAATTTGAGCCATTGGAACACCACTCGCTAAAGTTTTTTTAGAACTACAAAAGAAAATCGTAATTTGATCCGCCTGATTGAATCCCAACCATTTAGGCAAATACAATGCAAGTAACATTACTATGGTAAGTAAAACTGAACATGCCAGTGTTAAATAAATCAATGTAATTCCACTTACTTGTTGCCATAGACCAGCGACAACTGCGCTACTAAATGCGCCATAAACAACCATGAGGATTGAACCCTGATCAAAAACCTTTACAACGCTCGGAAATTTACGCATTTGTGGGAAAATAAATGGTCTTAATAATTGACCTAAAATAAATGGCACAAGCAGCAATAATGTAATTTGTACAATTGATTTTGTCGGGTCAAAATCATGTTGACTTTGCCCTAAGATAAAATAGCTGACCAAAATCGGTGTGATAAACATGCCTATAATATTAGAAAAGGAAGCACTGCACACTGCACCCGCTACATTCCCTTTAGCCATAGACGTAAATGCAATCGAAGACTGAACCGTGGAAGGTAAGAAACACATAAACAAGAAGCCCCAATATAACTGTTGCCCAAATACTGGTTCTAAAACAGGTCTCGACAAAAGTCCAATCAATGGGAAAATCAAAAAAGTAAAAATAAAGACTAAAGCATGCATTCTCCAATGCAACATTCCCTCTATGACAGCTTCTCGTGATAATTTTGCACCATGTAAAAAGAAAAGAACGGCTATTGCGACTGTCGTTAAAATATTAAAATAATAAGCAAGCTGACCTGATATGGGTAACAATGTGGCTAATAAGACCATGAGTACCAATAAAATCGTAAAGCGATCTAGTGCTAATAACTTCAACATAATTCTTTCCCTGACCTACCCTCAAAATAATAAAAAAGCCCAATATGATATTGTTGACCATTTGATCAAACCATCATACTGAGCTCTATAAATAAAGCTAGTTTTTAAATAATTAGACCTCAGTCTAACGCATTAAAACTAATTATTTCTTGCATTCTGATCTTGTTGAATAAGTTCAACTTTGTAGCCATCGGGATCTTCAACAAAAGCAATGACCGTCACACCACCTTTCATTGGCCCAGCTTCACGGACGATCTTACCGCCACGAGCTTTAATCTCTTCACATGCTTTATAAGCGTCATCAACACCAATTGCGATATGACCATAAGCATTGCCTAAATCATAACTAGATGTATCCCAATTATGAGTTAATTCAAGAACCGTATTGTTCTGCTCATCACCGTAACCCACAAATGCGAGTGTAAAACGTCCTTCTTCGTAATCACGTTTGCGAAGTAATTGCATACCAAGCACTTCAGTATAGAACTTGAGAGATTGTTCTAAATTACCGACTCGTAGCATTGTATGTAACATGCGCATAGTTATTCACCTGTCTGTTGTGTTGTTTGGTTTCGTTCATGATCACGTAATAATTTCGCAACCCAAACTACTAAAATTAGAATCGGAATACCGATTAAAGTCGTCATTAAAAAGAAATTTGGATAACCAATATTACTCACTATTGTTCCTGAATAACCACCCAATAGTTTTGGCGTTAATGTCATTAAAGAACTAAAAATTGCGTATTGAACCGCTGTAAATGAAACACTGGTTAAACTTGATAAAAAAGCAATGAATGCTGCACCAGCCAATCCAGATGCTAAATTATCCATAATAATCGCCAAATATAACCATAAGGTACTGTAACTTTTAATGACTTTACCAGAAAGTTCAACTGAGCTTTTTTGATCTGGTTGGATTACTTGCACTGGCTGAACATCCATATCTAAAGCGGAATCTGGATGTGTTGCTGTATCAATAAAATAAGGTCTACTTGTAACTAATTCAGTTTGGTTGTTGTTTTTAAAATTAACTGAAGCTTTAACTAACTTTGTTGGAGAGCTTAATAAAACCTTCCCATCAACTGCTCCAGTGAATATTCCATGAGGATCAACTTTAGCAACAATTTCTTTATCGTCAACCATAATGACAACTGGACGCTCTGTGTCTAATGTATCAACATTTACGCCAGCAAGCTGACCTTTAATAACTAAACTTTGCTTTAAGTCATTTGAGCTAAGTTGATCATTACCACTCATTGGTAATAATTGAATCTGAGGCTTTTGTGATGCAATCAAATATGGAACTGTTAATTGAAACTTTGAGTCCGCTTCTTGCTGATATTGACTAGTGACTTGGATATCTTTTGCTTTTAATAACTGTTCACTTGGTACAGATAATTTCCAATACCCCACCTCATCCGTATCTACTTGATAATGCTTATCTGCGATTTGTACCTCAACCTGAGCTAAAGGTTTGCCTGAGTTTACCAAGCCGATAAAAATCAAATTGGTAGAACTGGCTAAAACAGCACCAACAAACATTAACTTCATAATGTTCATTCGCTGTGCCAACAAGCCCCCAAGAAAGCCACCGACAAGGCTAAATAAAACACCATATATTTTTACTGCTTCAGCAATTTGCTCTTTAGTAAAATTCAAGTCCTGATAAAAAACATTTGAAATGACGCCAGCTATAATGTCTGAAATTCTAAAAAAACCAATAAGCAGTAATAATACTAAAGCGAGTTTTAGACCGTAGCGTTTGAAGAAATCAAGAATCGGCGCAACCCATGTTTCTTTCGCCATCTGCTGATTTACGACACCAGCTTTTACTAACCCAGAACCAACCAATAAAGCGACTGCTGTTGCGGTCAAAAAGCGAAGCGCTTCTAAACCAAATAAAGCTGCGGTATCCTTAATCTCAGCCGAAGTGGTGATGTAATTTGTGAGATTACCTGAATAGATATAGCTCACGACAAAACTTGCAACAGCAACAAAAAATACCAATACCAAACGATAATAATCTGTCTTTTTATATTCTTTATAAATTCGATTTACTTGTGGTTCACGAATACTTAGAGTAGTGATGATACCAACACTCATGACTGCTGCCATGGCTAAGTAAGTATACTTCCAAGCTTCGTAGATATAATTTCCCTTGGCAGTTCCCAAGTAAGCCGCAAGAAATAATGCTCCAGCACCAGCAACAATCATTCCGATGCGATAACCTGCATTGTATGTCGATGCTAAGACAGTTTGCATTTCTGTTTCAGCTAACTCGATACGATAGGCATCAATCACAATATCTTGCGTAGCTGCGGAAAAGCCAAGTAATACTGCCCCAACCGCCATTTGAATAATATAACTTTGACCAAGAGCTGGGTCTGAAAATGCCATAATACAAATTGCACATATAATTAAACACTGTGCGATTAACAGCCATGCTCGACGTCGCCCTAATGTGCGTGTTAGAAATGGGACAGGCAACTCATCAATTAATGGTGCCCAAACAAATTTAAAAGAATAGCCTAATGCAGCCCAACTAAAAAAAGTTACTGCACTTTTTTCAATTCCTGCCTCACCTAGCCATAAAGATAAGCTAGAAAAAATGAGTAAAATCGGTATCCCCGCTGAGAAACCTAAAAATAACATAATCAAAGCACGGCGATCTAAAAATGCTTTAAATGCAGATGCCCAACCTGTGGTTTGTGTTGTCATTGGTTATTATTTTCCATGAACATGCCTGAATGTGCCTATTCAATCGTTTCTTGTGTTCGCTTGCAAGTTGCTTTGTGCAACCATTGTTTTGTTTTGTCGATAAAAAACACAAGTTCGCTTGATCTTTAGACCTAAAACTGTATACCTTTAACAGAAGTTATAAATACTTCTAAACATCTGCGAAATCTAACCAAATTGACAACAAATGTTAAATGATGAATCACACCATTTATGTTTGTTCGCAAGTCATGAGATATGTTTAGATGCATCTATAGCTCTAATTTCAATTATCGTTTATTTGTTGGATATCAATAGTGACCCAAAAACTTGATCAAATGACTGCAACCGCACTTTCTTTAACACCAACAAACACAACTACAGCAAATTTAAATACCTTTCCAAGCGCTTTTGACCAGACGGATATACAAGAAACATTAAAAAGAACCTCGCTAGCTTCGGAACAACTCACTCATGTTCCAGACCTAGTCAAAATTCCGAATTCGACGAAACGAATCAAACCGCTCAACAATTTTTTAGGGCAAGATCGAGCACGTGCCTCTGTTGAAGCTGGAATCTCTCTGCCTTATTCAGGTTACAATATTTTTGCTGTCGGAACTGCTGGACTTGGTAAACGGACGATGATCAAACGTTTACTGCAACAGCATGCCAAAACGATGCCAACACCTGATGACTGGGTATATGTTAATAATTTTAAAAATCCTAGACAACCTATCGCACTTCGCTTCCCTGCTGGACAAGGCGTAAAGTTCCAAGCTGCACTTCAACAAACTTGGCAAACCATTCTTAAACAATTAGAACGTCGCTTTAGTGCAGAGACCTATCACAATCGAATTGAACGTATTCGTCAAGACACGGGTGATGTACAACAACAAGCACTGTCCGAATTAACCAAAGAAGGCGCAGAACTCGACTTAAAACTCATTTCAAGAAATGACAAGCATGTTTTCGTGCCGATGCAATTGATCGACAATGAATATCAAGAATTAACACAGCATGATATTGATGCTTTAAGCCAAAAAGAACGTTCTGAACTAAGCTCTAATATCCGCTATATGGAGAAAAAATTAGAGCGTTTAGGCTTACATCTAGGCGATCTTGAAGATGATGCTCGAGATAAAGTTTCACTTTTAAATAGAGATATCGCAGCACAAGTTGTTCTACCTCGCATGGAACAAATTTTAAATAAAAATAAAGACATTAAAGGTTTAGAAGAATATTTAAAGCATTACGCTGAAGATGTTATTGAAAACGTTGAACTGATCTTAGAACAAGAGGAAGATGATTTCACGCCTGCTTTGTTCAATCGCGTTCCTTCAAGATATCAAGCCAATGTCATCATTGCCAATAAACCGAACAGTGGTGCTCCTGTTATTTTTGAAGACTTCCCGACGCATTACAACTTACTTGGGCATGTCGAGCAGCTCACTCACAACGGCACAATTACGACAGATTTTACATTAATTCGTCCAGGCTCATTGCACCATGCAAATGGTGGTTTCCTTATGCTTGAGGCTGAGCAATTGCTGGAACAACCCTACGCTTGGCAAGGTTTAAAACGCGCATTAAAGTCAGGGCAACTCAAACTATCGTCTTTGGAACATATGCTGACATTGACAGGTAGTATTTCGATTGAACCTGCCGCTGTTCCACTAGATATTAAAGTCGTATTACTGGCTGAACCTGAAATTTATTATGAAATTTTAGAAGTAGAACCAGAACTTGGCAGTGTATTTAAAATTCGTGCTGATTTTACAGATACATTACAACGTAATGACAGCAACGAACAAGCATATATGCAGCTTATTGCTGATTATGTTCAAGCAGATAAACTTTTACCTTTTGATCGCTCTGCTCTCGCTGCACTGTTAACTGACTCTAGTCGTCAAGCTGAAGATCAAAGCTCCTTATCGCTTCATGCTTCGACACTGGGTGATTTGATTCGTGAAGCACATCATCACGCTTTTAAGAGTGGTGATAAAATCGTAACAGATCAACATGTCAATCAAGCATTACATCATCGCCAATACCGTTTGGGTTATTTACGAGAGCTTTATTGGCAAGACTTATCACGAGGTACTCAATTAATTGAGACTTCGGGGCATCGCTTAGGTCAAATTAATGCCCTATCTGTTATTCATTATGCTGATGTTGAGTTTGGTCTCCCATCACGTTTAACTGCTTCTGTCTATCAAGGTGGTGGAGATATTCTTGATATTGAGCGAAGTGTAGAACTTGGTGGTTCTCTACACGCAAAAGGCGTACTCCTCATGGCTAGTTTCCTTAAAGCTCATTTTGGTCGTGAACAGATCCTACACTTCTCTGCTGCTCTTGCATTCGAACAAAGTTATGGACAAGTTGATGGTGACAGCGCAACAGTTGCCGAACTTTCTGCTTTAATTTCGGCTATTTGTCAAATCCCAATTGATCAGTCTTGGGCTATCACAGGCTCTATGAACCAACTAGGACAAGTACAACCTATCGGCGGCGTAAATGCCAAAATTGAAGGTTTTTATGATGCTTGTAAATTGCAAGGACTAACAGGTAAGCAAGGCGTAATTATCCCTCGTCAAAACATGCAACATCTAATGCTACGCCAAGAAGTTATTGATGCTGTTAATAGTGGTCAATTCCATGTTCATGCAATTGACACGATTGACCAAGCTTTAGAAATCCTGATGGCCCGTCCTGTTGGAACACTAGACAAAAAAGGTCGATATAGCAAAAACTCAATCTATGCTGCTGTGATGGAACAACTTGAGTATTGGCAAGCGATTGAAGATGGTGAAGCTGTAGAAGATGATGAACCAAAGAAAAAGAAAAAGCGTAAAAAAACCAAAAAAGATGAAGTAGATTCAAAAGCAGCTGAAGAGTCAACCGCACAAGCGAAAAACTTAAAATCGCTGCGTAAACACAAGAAAAAATAAGATGGAAAAAAGCCATGTTCTGATGAGAACATGGCTTTTTTATTTAGGCTACGCCCTGCAAGGAACGCCCACCAGGAAGCTGAGAAAAATATTGTTTTAAGGCGTCTATACAGCGATGGACTTTCATTGGGTATTGTTCACGTTTCGAGGTCAATGCATGTAAGGTATATGCTGGCATATTCCAATCAGGTAATACCTCAACTAAAGACCCATTCACTAACTCTTTTTGGATATCCATATATAGAATACGCGCGATCCCATGCCCTTGCTGGCACAATGATTTTGCAACAAACACGTTATTTGTACTTAAGCGTGTTTTCATATCAATATTTACCACTTCCCCACTTAAACCATGACGAAATGAGAAATGCTGATAATTTTGCATTAAAGTCACAGGCAACAATTCATGATGACGTAAATCTTCTGGTCTCGAAATCGGAGGGGCTTGGTTTAGATAACTTGGTGAAGCAACAAGCACCTGATCAACTCGTGCTAATGGCACTGCTGTTAACTGATGATCATCGATTTTGAGGCTCATGCGTATTGCAATATCAATTCGCTCTTCAATTAAATCAATATAACGGTGATCGGCTTCAAAATGGATTGCAAGTGCTTTGTGTGCAGACATCCAGTGAGAAAGCGCTGGAATAACATGAAGCGCACCGAGTTCTGGTGTCGTTGCAATACGCAAGTCACCGACTAAATCATCGCGCAATTCATTGATGCGAATTTTGCCACGCTCTGCTGCTGCAAGCATTTCTTGACAGCTTAAAAAGAATGCTTGACCCGCTTCTGTAAGGCTTAATTTTCGTGTAGAACGATGAAGCAAAGTCACATCCATATCTTGTTCTAAAGAACGGATTTGTTGACTGACTGCGCTTGTTGTAATTCCCAGCTCTCTAGCAGCACCGCTAAATGAACTTTTTTCAACAACGCACGCAAAAACCCCCATTGCACGCAACTGATCTAGCATAGACTTCCCTCTCAAATTATTAATATGCTTATTGTTCTAATTAAAGCAATCAATATGAGTATACAGAGAAGTCTACTCCTAGACTAGAGATTCTTAACAATTTGTTGAAAGTTTGTTAAACAAATAATGATGTATATTTAGTTAGGTAAAACAGTGGTTGGATTAACAGGTTTACCATCTAATCTAACTTGGAATTCCAGCATGACTCTAGTCGCTCCTGTAGAACCCATTTCAGCAATCTTTTGACCAGCCGTCACATTCTCACCGCTTTTCACCAACATTTTACTGTTATGTGCATAAGCAGTAATGTAACCATCAATATGCTTGATCAGAACCAAGTTACCGTATTCTTTTAGACCATCCGCTGCATATACAACTTGACCATTTGCTGCTGCATATACTGGATCACCCTCATTTCCACCATAACGAGTCCCTTTGACATTACCTGCCAAATTAAAACCTTGAATCACAGGACCGTTGCTAGGTTTTACCCAGCGTAGACCCGATGCCAAAGTTGAAGCAGTTGGTGGATTGACAGGTGTTGGCGTAATAACAGGTGTTTTTGGTACAACTGGCTGTTGAGTCGGTAAATTAATCGTTTGACGTTGGATAGGAGTTGCTTGAGTAATCGCCTGCGTCGAGGTAGTACGCTGACTGACTGAGCCTTTAAGTCTTAGTGACTGATTCACATAAATTCGATACGGAGCTGCAATATCATTCAGTGCAGCAATATCTAAGTAGTTCAAACCATAGCGGTTTGCGATCCCACTCAGTGTATCCCCTGAACGCACTGTATAGTAATTAGGTGCATTCACGTAGCGTGCACCACCTTTGTATTGTGGTTTAGATGCACACCCCGTCACAATTACTGTCGTTGCTACTGATAAAGACAATAGGATTGTTTTAATCATTTTCTTTGTTAGAAAAATCGAGACTTGGTTTGAATGCATCTTCACCCTCATCGAAACCTGAATTATATTTGCGCCTAAGAGTATCAAAAAAGTGAAAAAAAACGAGTTCTCACTTTCTATATTCACAAAGTTATAACATAGCAACCGCTAACCATTAACAAGAACATGTAAATTATCTAAAATCGCGTAGTTCGTTGCATCCATTTGAATTGGAGTAACACTGACATAACCATTCGACACTGCAAAAAAATCTGATTGAATATTGCTAGAAACAGCCTGAGGATCAGTTACTGCCTCTCCAGCTAATCCAATCCAATAAACTTGTCTTCCTCGAGGGTCAACATGACTACTTACAGGTTTAGATTGCGCTCTTCGCCCTTGATACGTCACTTTTGTACCTTGGATTTGAGCCACATCTGGAATATTAATATTAAAAATATGACGAGGTGGTAAAATAGGCAATCCATTTGCAATAAAGTCATGGACCCATTGTGCTGCTTGCGCATAATGCAGAGGGTGTTCATATGATCGAACATTTGAACCTGCCAAAGAAACAGCAATCGCAGGATGTTTCATTAACCGTCCTTCAAATGCAGCTCCTACCGTACCTGAGTACAATACATCATCACCAAGATTTGCACCGCTATTGATACCACTCACAACCAGATCAAATTCAAAATCAAATAGACCATTCATTGACAAATAAACACAGTCCGCAGGCGTTCCATTCACTGCCCAGACGTCTTCAGAGATTTGAACTGGTCGCAAAGGACGATCTAATGTCAAAGCACTAGAATAACCACTCCGCTCACTTTCAGGTGCAACCACAACCACTCGACCTAATGGCTTTAAGGCCTGCGCTAAAGCTTGTAGCCCTGGGGCAAAAACACCATCATCATTTGCAATTAAAATATTCACTAAATTCCAGTCTCTTCAAATATTACTAGGGAGTTTTTTCAATTGAATTATTCATAGAATTATATATATTTATAACTTCTTAGTATTAGAAATTTACATTGCCATGAGACATTTATCTAATTTTATTCGATTTTTTGGGGTGAGTTTCACACTTGTAGCAGCATCTGTAGCATTTGCTGACGAAGCGGTTTCAGTCAAAGAAGCAGATGCATTAATCAAAGATGATATTGCAAATGCACAAGTACTTATCGAAATGTGTCCAAACCTCATCGGTAAGAATGCAAAATTTGACCAAAATATCAAAAAGATGGTCGGTTCTTATTTAAGTAACTACTCGGACAAGACTGCATCTATAGACAGCTTACAAAAAGATGTTGAATTTCAAAGTCTGCTCAAAGATGCACGTTCTGCTGCAACAGAAGTTGAGAAATCAGAACAAAAATCAGTATGTGAAGATGTCCTTAATTTCGAAGAATAAGTTTTGATATAGGTAAATGTGGTTTTATTTCTCAGATTTAAGATCACATTTTCTCCATTGTTTCTACAGCAAAGATACAAATTTCAATCTCAGTTATGCTATAAGTTATTCAAATTCTTTAAGTCTTGTTTTTGAGTTTGATTTCTTATGACTAAAAATGTTTTAAAAACACTGGGTTTATCATTTCTCTTAGCGTCTACTGCATTTTCTGCAACCACTTATGCAGCAGAAAAAAAATCAGAAACCGAAAAAATTGAAGTTACTCCGACCTCAGAAAATGTCACTCAACAAGAGTTAGCTGCAATTTATGTGCTTTCTGAAATTTGCCCTCCATTAATCGGCAAAGATCTTAAATTTAATAAAGCCTACGACAATCTTGTTAAAGCCTATTTAGATAATGATCCAAAAGCTGTTGATGTACTCAATAAGCGCGCAAAAAGTAAAGATTTTCAGGCTGCTTTGACAGAAGCACGTAATGATGCAAAAGCCGCATCTGATGAAGATAATCGCCAAATTTGCGACGATGTTCGAAATTATTATTCTAAGTAACCGATTCGTTACAATACTGTGTTAAAAAGCCGACTTCCCCCATAGAAGTCGGCTTTGCTTTGTCCTAAAATGCTAGGCTCTTCTGCTTCACACAAGATATTGGAACGATCTAGAATGAATCAAAAAAGCGCTCTTGCTGCATTATTACTTTTGCCAAGCTTTTCATATGCAGCAACTGTCCTATCTGCTCCACCAGAACTAAATAATAAATCCTATGTATTAATGGATTATGAGACAGGACAGATTCTCGCTGCAAAAAATGAAAATGAAAAACTTGCACCTGCTTCAATGACTAAAATGATGACAAGCTACATCATTGAGCAGAAACTTTTGAAGGGGGAATTGACTGAAAACGAACAAGTACGCATGAATGAATCTGCGTGGTGTCGTGGAAGTAGTACAGAATCATGTATGTATGTACCGCTTAATGGAACAGCAACTGTTCTAGAAATGCTTCGCGGTATTATCATCCAATCAGGTAATGATGCTTCTAAAGCAATGGCTGAACATATTGCGGGCAATGAAGGTACATTCGCCCACATGATGAACCAAGAAGCTAAACGCGTTGGAATGGTAAATACACACTTTATCAACTCAACAGGTATGCCTGCTGATGGTCATTACTCAACTGCAAAAGATATGGCAGTTCTTGCTCAGCATATTATTAAAGATAGCTCAAAGTATTACCCAATTTACTCTGAAAAAGAATTTACATTTAACGGTATCAAACAAGGTAACCGTAATGCCCTTCTCTATACAGACCCAAGTGTAGATGGTTTAAAAACAGGTCATACTGAAGAAGCTGGTTACTGCTTAACCACCTCGAGCAAACGTGGCCCTATGCGTTTGATTTCTGTGATTTTTGGTACACCAAGCATGAATGAACGTGCGAGCCAAACTCGTACATTATTAGCTTGGGGTTTTGCAAACTTTGAAACTGCTAATGTTCAACCAGCAAATCAAGTTTTAGCAAAAGCAAAAGTATGGTTTGGTAAAGAAGATGAAGTTCAAATCGGTTTGGCTGAAAACTTCAACGTAACTATGCCTAAAGGTCAAGCTGACAAAATCAAAACTCAAATCGTCGTTCAACCAAAACTGAATGCACCTTTGGCTAAAGGTCAAGTTGTAGGTAAATTAGTTGCGAGTCTTGATGGAAAAGTGATTGCTGAAAAACCACTAGTTGCATTAAAACCTGTTGAAGAAGCAGGCTTCTTTGCTCGTATGATCGACCATATCAAACAGTTCCTTAGCAACTTATTCTAATTCTTAGAGTAAACAAGCTAATCAAGCATTCATGCTATTTAGTATGAATGCTTTTTTATTTTATAATTCATGCAAATTATTTATTGTATTTTCTCATGGCTAAAAACATTCGCCCTTATTTAGATCATTACCCTGATATTGATACGAGTTGTTATATTGATGAAATGTCAGTAGTCATCGGGGATGTCAAGTTAGCTGAGAATGTTTCAGTTTGGCCTTTTGCCGTTATTCGCGGTGATGTCAATTCGATTCAGATTGGTAGAAATAGTAATGTACAAGATCATTGTATGTTACATGTCAGTCATAAAAATCAATCCAAACCAAATGGTTCACCTTTAGTAATTGGTGATGATGTGACTGTAGGTCATCATGTGACCTTACATGGTTGTACTATTGGCAATCGTGTCTTGATCGGTATTAATACCGTTGTTTTAGATGACGTGATTATTGAAGATGATGTCATGATTGGTGCTGGTAGTTTAGTGCCGCCACGTAAAGTCTTAAAAAGTGGTTATTTGTATGTGGGGAGCCCAGTCCAGCAAGTCCGCCCTCTCACAGATAAAGAAAAAGCATTTTTACCTTATTCAGCGCAAAACTATGTGAAAGTGAAGGATAATTATAAGAATAATTAAATTTATATCCATTTAATCAATTCACACTAACGAACTCAAAGAACAATGAAACAACTAAATGAACTAATAGATACTAAGGAATCAGGTTGGATTCTCATTAAAAGCTGGTTGGAAACAGCTAAGAATCAATTTGAAGTGCTACCTAATAATATAAACAGAGCAGAAAGTGAATTACATTCAATCCAAGTGACGACTCGCTCCTCAATGGGAGCTATGATTTATGAAACTGGTGGTTTACTCATTGATCATGGATGGTTGAGAGTTTTAGGTTCTGGCAGCAAAAAGTTAGATCGTGGAATTCATGAATGGAATATTGGTAAAACAATCACTCAACAACATAAGCAACCTGATTATTTACTTATAGCCGACGATATTCTGGGTGGTTATTTTTCGATAAATGGTGGTGGTTTGGGAGAAAACTTAGGTGATATTTATTATCTTGCTCCCGACAGTTTAAGATGGGAGAATTTAGAGATTGGTTATTCAGATTTCTTAAATTGGTGTATAAATGGCGATCTCGATCAATTTTATGGCTCTTTAAGGTGGAATAATTGGAAAACTGATATTCAAGAACTTACCGGGAATCAGGTCTTTTCATTTTATCCTTTTCTATGGACACTAGAAGGAAAGAATATAGATGAATTAAGTAAAAAGGCTATTTCAATTGAGGAAAATTTCTGGTTGCTGGATACAATTATTAATGAAATTAAAAATTTAGATTAATTCAATGAATCCCCATCAGCACTACCATAGCCAAAAACTCTCAAATTTTGTAGAATACGTTTTTTAAAATCATGGTGCTTTCTATGACCGCTTGGACACCTCATGTCACAGTCGCCACTGTAGTCGAAAAAGACGGACGTTTTCTGTTTGTTGAAGAACACAGCGAAGGCTTTGTACATACCGTGTTTAATCAACCTGCTGGTCATGTCGAATGCGGTGAAACGATTATTGAAGCAGCGATCCGTGAAACCTTAGAAGAAACAGGTCATCATGTAGAAATAGATCATTTGCTTGGTATCTATACCTATACCCCTCCCATGTTTCCTGATCGCACATATTATCGTTTTTGCTTCTTGGCACATGTCACCTCGGTTGAGGAAAATGCACAATTAGATACCGATATTGTCGGTGCAGTTTGGATGAGTTTAGAAGAGCTGCAAGAATCCGCTCGTGCGCGAAGCCCATTAGTTTTAAAAGTAATTGAAGATGCCCTCGCTGGTAAGAAATATCCTTTATCGCTTATTTATGAGCACCCTTTCTCTCCCTCATTAACTTCTCATTTGGATGCTTAATTAGATGCAACAACGTGTCATCGTCGGTATGTCTGGTGGTGTAGACTCCTCTGTTTCTGCCGCGCTTTTACTTCAACAAGGATATCAAGTTGAAGGTCTTTTCATGAAAAACTGGGAAGAAGATGATGGTACGGAATACTGCACAGCCCTTGAAGATTTAGCAGATGCGCAAGCCGTTGCAGACAAGATTGGAATTAAACTGCACACCGCGAACTTTGCCATGGAATATTGGGATCGTGTGTTTGAGCATTTCTTAGCTGAATATGCTGCAGGTCGTACTCCAAACCCAGATATTCTATGTAATAAAGAGATTAAGTTCCGTGCGTTCCTCGACCATGCTATGACTTTAGGTGCAGATTTTATTGCAACAGGTCATTATGCGCGTCGTGGTGTAAGCATACAAAACTCTCGTGGTGAAACCTATGCACCATTACTACGTGGTGTAGATAATAATAAAGATCAAACTTATTTTTTACACGCTGTTCATGGTCGTGAAATCAATAAGACGCTGTTCCCTGTCGGTGAAATTGAAAAGCCTGAAGTTCGTCGCATTGCTGAACAACTTGATTTAGCAACAGCGAAGAAAAAGGACTCAACTGGTATTTGCTTTATTGGTGAACGTCGATTTACCGACTTCCTCAAACAATATCTTCCTGCTCAAGCTGGAAAAATTGTCTTAGACAACGGCAAAGAAGTTGGTGAACATCACGGCTTAATGTACTATACGCTCGGTCAACGCGGTGGCATCGGTATCGGTGGTATGAAAGGTGCGCAAGAAGGTGCATGGTTCGTACTTCACAAAGACATTGCCAACAATCGTCTCGTCATTGGACAAGGTCATGAGCATCCACTTATGCAAAGTAAACAACTTTGGAGTGAAGCGATTGATTGGGTTGCGGGTGAACAAGAAATCCCAACTACGGGTTTCCGATGCACAGCAAAAACTCGTTATCGTCAGCCTGACCAAGCGTGTACAATTTATCGTGACGAACATACAGAAAATGGTATTCGAGTTGAGTTTGATGAACCACAACGTGCTGTAACTCCAGGGCAAAGTGTGGTGTTTTACTCAGGAGAGGTGTGCTTAGGCGGTGGTGTCATTCACCATACTGATGCACCTCAACCAGATTTTATTTAAGGATATTGGAATCGAAGCATGGCGGAGTTACCCTTTCAGCACACCCAAGCGTTGAATGTAAGACAAAACCGTGCTTTAGCATTGGCTGCTGTCTTCCAAGCAACTCAGCTGACCCATATGACTGCGATGGCGGGACAGCAGAGTATTGGAGATAGTGGTAATTTTTATTTTGAACTACTGATCAAAGCAAGTTTAAATATTCGTCCAGCGACCAACAATGCGACTCAAACTTTAGATTTCTTTAATCAACTGGCTGATATTTCGCTAGGTTTAAAAACATTAGAAGGTTGTATTACTCAACCATTTAATACTGCACCAAAATCCAGAGTCCCTAAACTTTCGACAGCTAAACTTCCCATGTCCTATGCTATGGCATTATTGCGGTTGGAAAAGAAAGTTTATAGCAATCCTGAATACGTAAAAATTATCGAAACGGCTCAACAAAAGATCCTAAAACAGTTGTCTTTTTTCGATAATAACTATTTGCACCCAAGTATTATTGCCAATTTAGCTCAGACCTATGTTGAAACTGCTGGGCAAATTAATCCGCGTATCCTTGTCCGTGGTAATGCTGAAGCTTTCAAAGATATGAATCATACAAATCGAATCCGTGCTTGCCTCTTTACAGGTCTACAACTTGCGCATTTATGGCGACAACTAGGCGGTAGTTCATGGAGTATGATCTTTAGTAAACGTAAGCTTTTACAAGATATTCAAGCTCTTGCTCGTTTGCAGTATCAGGTCGTTTAAACCGATGCTAGAGCAAATTTTTTATACCGTTTTACAACCTCTATAAATCTCTCTTGAGGAATAAATAAAGTTCTGCAAGAGAGACAAACTTTAAGGAATCTGTATGAATGCTTTAACCGCACTCTCACCACTTGATGGACGTTATGCGAGCAAATGCGATGCGCTACGCCCTTTTTTGTCTGAGTTTGGTTTAATCCACGCTCGTGTCACTGTTGAAGTGCGTTGGTTACAAGCACTTGCAAATCGTGCAGAAATCATCGAAGTACCTGCATTCTCTGCTGAAACGAATGCTGCTTTAGATGCGATTGTGACGAATTTTTCTGAAGAAGATGCAAACCGCATTAAAGAAATTGAACGTACAACTAACCATGATGTAAAAGCAGTTGAATATTTCCTTAAAGAAAAAATTGCCAATATTGATGAATTAAAAAATGCGGGCGAATTTATTCACTTTGCATGTACGTCTGAAGACATCAACAACTTGTCTCACGCATTAATGCTTAAAAATGGTCGTGAAGTTCTTGTTGCAAGCATGAAGCAAATTCTGAACGCAATTTCTGCTTTGGCAACAACACATGCTGAACAGCCAATGTTATCTCGTACTCATGGTCAAACTGCTAGCCCAACAACTTTGGGTAAAGAAATGGCGAACGTTGCTTATCGTTTAGCGCGCCAAATCAAGCAATTTGAAAATGTTGAATTATTGGGCAAAATCAATGGTGCAGTAGGTAACTACAATGCTCACCTTTCTGCTTATCCAGAAATTGATTGGGCTGCACATGCACAAGCATTTGTTGAATCTTTAGGTCTAAGTTTCAACCCATACACCACTCAAATCGAGCCACATGATTACATGGCTGAATTGTTTGATGCATTACGTCGTTATAACACGATCTTGATCGACTTTAACCGTGATGTTTGGGGCTATATCTCTCTTGGTTACTTCAAGCAAAAATTAAAAGACGGTGAAGTTGGTTCTTCAACAATGCCTCATAAAGTAAACCCTATCGACTTCGAAAACTCAGAAGGTAACCTAGGTATCGCAAATGCGGTATTAGGTCACTTAGGTGAAAAACTTCCAGTTTCTCGTTGGCAGCGTGACTTAACTGACTCAACTGTTCTTCGTAACATGGGTGTTGGTTTTGCACAAAGCTTGATTGCTTTTGATGCTTGCTTAAAAGGTATTGGTAAACTTGAACTCAATGCTAACCGTTTAAATGAAGATTTAGACCAAGCACAAGAAGTTCTTGCTGAACCGATCCAAACAGTAATGCGCCGTTATAATGTTGAAAAACCTTACGAAAAACTCAAAGCACTTACTCGTGGTCAAGCAATGACACGTGAAATGATGGTGAACTTCGTTAATGGTGATGAACTTCTTCAAGTTCCAGCTGATGAACGTGCTCGTTTAGCAGAGCTTACACCTGCTACATATACAGGTAATGCTGCTGAACAAGCAAAACAAATCAATGATTTGATTAGCAAAATCTAAGCTGATATTTCAGCAATAAAAAAGCAAAGCCTCGGCTTTGCTTTTTTATTTAAATCAATAAATTAAAAATTATCGAGCCATTTTGAAATATTTGCAAAGCCTAATATTTGTGCACCAAATTTTTGGCTAGTTCTAGCAATTTCTAGAAGTTGAGATGCAACTGCTATATCAGCAATCGTCTGCTGATCTCCAACCAACCAACCTGTCTGATTTAAAACCAACTCAATACGTTTTAAGTGTCTAGTAAATTCAGCTTGAATATCGGCTTGAGCCATACGACCTGTACCTTGCATCTTTACTTGAAAACCCAATGCCGATTTCAGTAATGGCTTCATTAAATGCTTTTCAAATGCAGGACGACCTTCTGAGCTGATTTCAACAACTTGATTGAACGCTTTTTTATCACTTACACGAAAATGCACTTCATAAAAATACAAGACTTCATCCGCCCAATCTTCCCAAAGCTCTGCGTAAGCGCATTGCATAGGATCTTCAGGATAAAGTCGAGGAAGCTCGGGAAAGTGTTGATCTAAATAACGTGCAATTCGAGTGCTATCTTGAACTCGCTCGCCATTAATATCCACGACAGGTAACTTGCCGACTTTACTAAGCAAAGGGACTTTGCTACCCAGTAAGCCGTTGTAATCTATTGTTTCAAAAGGAATACCTTTGAACTTCAACATCCGTGAAACTTTTTGGCAAAAAGGTGAAATTTCCCACTGATGTAGAACAATAGAGTTTGACATTTTTATATCTCATTTGAATGAACTGAACATATTTTTATGATGTTTCACATGGCTATCATAACAAGTTCAAGTCCATTCAAAACAATAATCTTAAAATCACACTGAACGGCGAATAATCATATTTGTTGCAGTTGCATGTGCATACAATTTTCCATCCTCATCGCGAATATAACCCTCTGAAATCACAAGATTACGCCCAACATTAATGACTTTTCCTTCTGCAATCAACGGAGTATTAAATGGAATCGGACGACACATTTTGATATTAAGGTCTGTTGTGCCATATGACTCACCAGCAGCCAATACTGTATGTGTTGCACAACCTGTGACTGAATCCAAAATTGTTGCTGCAAAACCACCATGCACACCGCCTAATGGATTGGTATGTCGTTCATCAGCAATCGCACTAAATACGATTCGTCCCTGTTCAACTTCTACAGGTTTCATCGGCATTGTCTTTGCAATTCCTGGCTCAGGAAAATGACCTTGAGCAAATGCTTGCATGATTTCCAAACCTGTCATTTTTAATGGATTCATTGAAGTTTCCCTTTTAAGAGTAAATCGTACATTTACGACTGCAACAACATTGGTTCTAATTTAGAACTTATTAACAATACCTTATCTATGCTAAGATAATTTGTCAACGTTATGATTATCTACGTTCAATTACAGTCATAGCGATCTGCTTATCTCAAAGCGAATCAATAGAGGTTAAACATGAAATGGCATGAATTGGGTGAAATGAGTTGCCCTATTGCGCGTAGCTTATCGATTTTCGGTGATCGATGGACACTCTTGATTATCCGCAATGCTTTTCTTCGCACACGTCGTTTTGATGATTTTCAAAAGCAGCTCGGTATCACACGGCACTTACTCACTGAGCGTTTGAATCGCTTAGTTGAAAATAAAATTTTTGAAAAAGTGTTATATCAAGAAGCACCTAAACGTTACGAGTACAAACTTACAGACAAAGGTTTAGCCCTCTATCCAATTATTATGGCAGTCACGACATGGGGCAATTATTGGCATAATGAAGATAATAAATATCCAATTTTGGAATATTTGCATAAAGACTGCGGTCATAAGACTAAAGCAACCATGACATGTCAGCACTGTCATGGTGAGTTAACTGCGAAAAACACCCTAGCCTATTATGATGCAATGGAAATGGATCAGGTCGTAGAGAAGGTTGTAAATAAATAGGTATTCAACTGTTCTGCTTATTAAAGAATGAAGAGTAATGATGATTACTCTTCATTTGGACCTAAAATTAGAAACTAAAACCAATATTCAAATTGATGCGATAAAGCCATTTATCACTGTTTGGCGAAACCGTAGAGGTAAAACCTGTAGCATTGGTAGCTCCACCGATAATATTCGAGTTTTTCCCCCAAGTGTAATCCGCCCATACCATGAAAGGTGAAGCAATAAACATCATCCCTGTAGTATTCATCTGCGAGTCAGACCAATCCTCACGTTTTTTATCTAAATAACTATAATCATTGTAAAAACGGATTGCTTTGAGTTTGCCCATATCTTGCACAGGTAATGTGTATGCGAGGTTTAAACTCGCAATAGTTCCTTCGGAAGCAATGAAATATGCTGGCGTTAAACCATTTGCACCCATCAAGTTCATATCATCATTTACACCATCTGGATTTTTTGCATCATATTGATAATGAATCACTGAGCTTTGAACATTGAAACGTTTGTAATTATTATCAGTATGCAAACCCACTGCATAATATTTGCCGTTGTCATCCGTGATTTTATTATGTAATTGAGCAATTGCACCTGATACACCAACTTCTTGCTTACCAAATTCAGTTTCTAACTTACGAACAATCCGTGTATTCACTTGATGACGCTTTTCATTTTGATAGGCTTTTTGTGTTGGAAATGCATTTTCAGCCAAATCATCATAAGTCGCACTTTCAGGTAAATATCGAAGATTAGTTGCGAGCATCTCAGGATAATAGCCTAGCTTCACATCCCAATCTTTGTTGTTGAAATTCCAGTTCAAACCTGGAGCGATGTTATTCCCATAACCCAAAAAGAATGGAATATGATAAGTCCATCCATTTTGCGGATAGGGATAAATTGCAAAGGGTTTATAAACAAAACCTGCTTCTATGCTGTTATGTTCATCCAAATGATATCCCACATAGGCTTTTTCAATTGAACGCTTCTCTTGATCTTGGAAAAGGTAGCTGGCATTGAAATAGGCATCATCAAACTTGCCTTTCAGATCAACTCGAAAAATATCAAAATAGAGTTTTCCAAAACCTCCATTTGGCCCCTCCCAATTTTCATAACGTTGATTCAAACGCACCACTCCACCAAGCCTGACAGAATCCGCCCCATCCTCACTTTTCCATTCCAGTGCTGAACTTTGTGCATATACATTTGATACCGCGCTCATCGACAGTGCTGCAAGCATCATGACTAATGTCTTTTTCATATCATATTCCTTCGCTTCGATACCAACCGTCCTGTTGGCTTGGATTATTGTTTTACCTGTAAAACATAGTTTTTTATTGTTTTGTAGGCAAAAAAATTTGCCTACAAATTTTCTAACATCAGTCATCTCAACCAATGTTTAAATTACTCAATACAATTTCTTTTGTGGTGGACCTGCAAAGTTCAGTGGTCCAATTGAATTCATATCTAGCTCAATCACACTTGGTCCTTGGAAATCAACTGCCTGCTTAATGACTGTTTTAAACTCATATGCACTGCCGACTTTCCAGCTTTTCACGCCCATCGCCTCACCCAAGGCCTGGTAATCAGGTGTGTGTAATTCGTTGAAATACTGACGTCCACCGAAGTAATTATTTTGAATACCACGCATGACCCCATAACCACCATCATTCATGATCATCAGTACCATATTGGTATTTTCTTACGGCATCGTCGCAATCTCACCAATACCCAGCATCAAACCACCATCACCAACTAAACCGATCACTTTTTTGTCTGGATTGGCAATTGAAGCACCAATTGCTGTTGCTGAACCGAGACCAATCGCCCCTGCTAAAGAGTGAATATTTTGGTTTGGTGCTTATACTGGGAATAAACGACTGCCCCACGTACTGCCTGACATCGTAATATCACGAACAAAAATGCCATCTTGTGGTAGTGCTACACGAAGGTGATCACAGATCAACGCATATTGATCAAGCTGTGTACGTAAAGCATTGATTGCTGCCTGTTTCGCATCAACAACTGCTGCATCATATTCAGTATCTATTTTAGATACGCCTGCTAAACCTGTGAGAACACGTTGCAACACATCTTTGGCATCACCACAAATGAAATTACGAATTTTGTAACTACGTTGTTGTGCAACAGGATTAGCATCGACCTGAATAATATTTTCAGGGAACTGCACTGAGTAGGTTTTAGTTTCATTACTACGCAAACGCGACCCGACTACAACCAATAAATCGGCATCTTTTAAAAGTTGTTAACGCCTGCAGAGTTATGGAATGCACCTAAGCTACGTGGATGGTCATCTGCTAGCACACCACGCGCATGGGTTGAAGATACTACTGGAATACCCAAGTCAGCTATTGCTTTAACTTCATCTACACTATTAAGCGTACCACCGCCGATCCAAAAAATTGGACGTTTGGCTTTTTTGATTTCATTAACAATCAAATCGACTTCAACTTGATCTGCTTGAGGTAATTCCAGTGCTTTGACAGGACCTAGATTCAGTGGTAAATCAATTTCTGCTGCTTGCACATCAATCGGTAGCTCAACACTGACTGGCCCCATAGGCACAGTCGTTGCGACACGAATCGCTTCACGAATCACGCCAACTGCATTATCAGGGCTGGTAATACGAAAAGCAGCTTTGCTCGATGCACGTAAGAAAGTCAGTTGATCTTTGGTTTCATGAATAAAACTTGCATCACGATCTAAATATTCACGTTCAACTTGACCTGTTAAATGCAACACTGGACTACCTGCGTTCATCGCTTCAATCAATTAACCCACCGCATTTCCTGCACCTGCACCAGTACTGGTTAAGGCAACACCCAAACCTTTAAAGCGTGAATGACCATCTGCCATCGTCACTGCACCTGCTTCACCACGCGCCGCCACAAAGCGAATTTTTTCACGACGACCTAAGGCATCAGCAATTGGTAAATTATGAATTGAAATGACGCCGTAGATACTATCTACTTGGTGCGCCTCTAAAACTCGAGCGATTGCTTCGCCTACATTTACACGTTCTGTCATTACTATATTCCTCAAAAACTTGTTCTATCCATGAATTTATTAATCGCACCAAGGATTTGGCTGTTCGCTTAATCCCATATAAATGCTTTTTTGTTGCATATACGCCAAGATGCCTAAACGACCTTTTTCACGTCCAATTCCACTTTCTTTGAAACCACCAAAAGGTGCAGAAATTGAGAATTTTTTGTAGGTATTGATCCAGACTGTTCCCACTTCTAGAGCACGTGCAAGTTGCCAAGCTTTACGATAGTTTTCAGTCCAAATCCCAGCGGCTAAACCAAAAAAACTGTCATTGGCTTGTGCAATCAAATCTGCTTCATCGTCATATTTCATCACTACCAATACAGGACCAAAGATTTCTTCCTGACAGGTTTGAGCTGAGTTATCGAGGCCTGTGATAATGGTCGGTAAATAGAAACTACCTTTTGCCAATTCACCATCCGTCAATGCCTGACCACCAACTAGAACTTGACCACCTTCTTTTTTGGCCAATTGAACATAAGCATCCACAGAAGCTAAATGCTTAGGATTGATCAAAGAACCCAAATGGACGCCTGCGGTTTCAGGATGTCCAACACGCAAGCCTTTAGTAATTTCAACCAGACGCGTTAAGAATTGATCATAAATATTGCGATGTACAAATAAACGTGATCCTGCAATACATGCCTGTCCTGCAGAACTGAAAATGCCATAAGCCACACCTTTCACTGCTAGCTCAATATCGGCATCTTGCATGACGATAGTTGGTGATTTTCCACCAAGTTCTAAAGACGTTGTAATCAACTTGTCAGCGGCAATATGTGCTAAATGACGCCCCGTACTTGTTCCACCTGTAAATGAAATTTTGCGTACTAATGGATGCTTTACGATCGCATCACCAATCACCGAACCACGTCCAACGAGCACGCTCAATAAACCTTTAGGTAAACCAGCTTCTTCAAAGATTTTTGCTAATTCCAGTGCGATCAAAGAAGTCACTTCCGCTGGTTTTAAAATGACTGCATTACCACCTGCTAATGCAGGTGCTAATTTCTGCACTTCACTGGCTATCGGTGAATTCCATGGTGTAATCGCTGCCACAACCCCAACAGGTTCATGCACACTCATGGTCATAAAATCTGGCGCACGTTGTGTGGTTAACTCATCATTTAAGGTTTCACACGCCGCTGCGACATAACGTGCAGTTGCAGCCGCACTCATTGTTAAGGCACGCGTCTCAGCCAGTGGTTTACCGTTGTCTCTGGTTTGTAGCTTTGAAAGTTCATCAACACGCGCTTCAATAATGTCAGCCACTTTATACAAAATCCGAGCACGTTCATGCGGCATACTGTTGCGCCACTCCGCCTTACGCCATGCCAGATCAGCTTTTTCAATCGCTTCATTGACATCATCCAAACTCGCCGTTGAAATCTCAGCATTCACAGATTGATCTGCTGGAAACAAACTTTGTATCGTGTCACCTCGACCTAATCGCCATTCTCCAGCGATATAAATTTCCTTTACCATGATCAAATCCTTTAAATCTGAATTGCTTGAACACTATTGCGACAGGCACGAATCACACTGAGTGCAGCGAATGTCGATGTTTTCGGGTTACTCGCCAGAGGTACCCCCACCAACTCAATTGTCATTTCACCGAACACACCTTCTGCCACTATGGTGTGCTTGTTTTTATTGATGTTTGGATCAACTGTGAGTTCCACCATAGTTTCATCCATACCCAAACCTGCAAGCGCAATCGTCGCTGCAACATTGGCATTGGCTGGAAACTTCAATGCAGCTTCACGAACCGTACCACGGAAAAAAACCGTTGCTTCGCTCACCTGATCTAAATCAACCAATTGCTCTGCATAGCTACCACGCCAACTTTTTGGACTTTTGCAGCCCTTATAAGTGACCTTTTCCAAACCACCTTCTTTCGCCGCTGAGATTCCATCAATTCCAGCAATCGCACCTGCCAAAAGATGTAAGTGGGCATCATGTTGTTCAGCTGTATTTTTTAGCTGAATCAGAAACTCGTTATCCGCTAAAGTTCCAACTGAGATCAACCCGATAGTCCAACCCTTTTCCAAAACCTTTTGCGCATGCTCTTTCACCGCAGCTTGACTCGCAACTTCAATCACATAATCAGGTGTACCCTGACACTCATCAATCGAGCTAATCACTTGTACTTCAGATGAAACTTGCGCCTGAACTTTTTAAACACTCCGTACCGGTACCACAATCCATTTAAGTTGTAAGTCTTGCGGCATATGGGCATAGACTTCTGCTGCCATCGCGCCAAAACCAATCATCATCAACTGTTTCATGTGCACACCTTATAAATGCTTATTGAATCCGCCAGAGACATCAAGAGTTGAACCTGTGGTATAGGATGCTAAAGGCGATGCGAGAAAGACCAAGGCACGTGCAGGTTCTTCGGGCTTACCTAAACGTTGCATCGGAATACCACGATTTTTAGCAATATTGCCTGTCCATTGTTCCCATGACAGATTTGGGTCTGAACGTGTTTCAAAACGGCGTTTCCACTGTGCTGACTCCACCATACCCAAAAGAATTGAGTTCACACGCACACCATATTGAGTAAATTCATGTGCCAGTGAATGCGTTAAATTTAGTAGCGCAGCACGTGCAGATGAGGTTGCAATAATGTGGGGTTCAGGTTGCAACGCTAACAATGAGTTCACATTGGTGATTGAGCCATATGCTGAATCTTTTAAATCATTTAAAAATGCGCGAACGGGATGTAATACACTGAAATATTTCAGTTCAATTTCTTTCATCCAATCTTCGTCTTGGGTATTTTCAAAATTCGACACACGACCTTGACCCGCGTTATTGATCAACATGTCGACATTGCCTAAGTTTTGCTTTACATCTTTTGCAAATCGTTTAACGTCTTCTTTGTCCAAAACATTGCAGATACTGGTGTAAATATTGGCGTGTGGGTATTTCTCTAAAATATAAAGTTTCGATGCGGCTAAACGCGCTTCATCTCGACCACACCACGCGACCTTTGCACCTTCTGCAACTAAAATTTCCACAGCAGCCAAACCAATGCCTGACGAGCCACCTGTGACAACTGCTACTTTTCCTTCAACTTGGAAGCTCATATCCATATCTCTCTAATTAATTTGCCGATAAAACAATGTCGTTAAACTGATCAGGTTGATCGACATAACTCAGATGACCTGCATCTGTAATGAGATGACATAGGCTCAATTGCATTTCTATCGCCAATTCCATGATGGCTTGAGCAGGCGTGATTTCATCTTTATCACCCGCAATCACCACACAAGGAACTTTGAGATCTGTTAAATAATTTCTAATCTCGTCATACGCCAACAAATATGATGCTCGCGTAAAACCGTCTAAAGTAAGCTGCCCCATCACCTCACTGACCAATGCCAGTGCTTGAGGGTCTTGTTTATAAATTAAATGTGGACCACGGCTTGCCGCCATCCCCGCATTGCCCAAGCTTTTCAACATATTTGGGCGTTTCAGATAAACCTGTGCTTTGGTATCCTCATCCGAGCGTTGATAACCCTGCGCCGCATTGGCAATAATTAGGGTTTCAACTCGTTCAGGGTAAAGATGGGCAAAAGCACTTGCCTGTAATGCACCTAATGAATGACCTATAATGATGAATTTAGAAATCGCGAATGCATCCATAATCGCTAGTACTCGCTGAGCATAATTGGTTGCATTTGGCTGCTCCGTATCTAAGTTCTCAGATAAGCCATAACCTGGCGCATCCCAAGCAATCACATGAAAATGATGACTGAGTACAGCAAGCTGATTGACCCATGAAGCAGAACCTGAGCTGATACCATGTAAAAGAATCAGTGCTTGTCCGTGTCCAGCTTCGCGATAGGCTTGTACCTGACCATCAACCTCAATGGTTTTCACTGGGTATTGGGCTAAAGTGTCAATCAAAGTCATCATTTCATTCCTTTGTTATATTTAATCGCTTTGATTAACGTTTGATTTGAGACAATGGATGCTCAGGTGGATAGTTTGGAATAGTTGGTTTTCCAGCACCTAACATCACACACATCAAGGCATCTTCCTGACCTGGATTAAACAAACCACGATAAATACCCGGTGGAATTGAAATCAGATCACGCTCTTTCAATTTGGTTTGAAATTTCTCACCGTTATGCTCAATGAACAGATCAATCTCACCACGTAACATGAAAAACACTTCTTCCACATCGTGGTGGATATGCAATGGACCTTCGCATTGCGCAGGTAACACCATGGTTGAAAAGGTAAAGTTTTCGGCTGGAACTGTATTGCCATCATTGACTACACCTGTTGCTCCAGTTCCCATATAACGCATTTGCGCACGACGATATTTCGGGTCGTAATCTGCTTGGAACTTCAACGCATCGAAGTCATATTTACGTGTTTCAAAACGCGCAATACGTGTGTTTAGCCAACCCAGTTTCGCCTTATCTTCAGCAATTCCCATTGCACCCTGAAAGTGTGGGTCTGCAAATAGAACCGCAATACTAATCTTGTCGAAAAATGCGAGAACAACACATACCATCAGGACAAAAGCAGGAACCCAATGCTTAAATCCACTTTTCTCTTCATTACTCATACTTCATTCCTTCGATTGAGTTATGAACCGGAATTAAATGTTTATGGTTTTAATTTCATGACATTAAATTTAGGGTCTGCTAATAATTTTGGGTCTAATACGGTATTGGACTGCATCCAACGTTTAGCCAGTTTGATTAATTTTGAATCATTGATTGCAATCATATTGATTAAGCAATTTTGATGATCTAAATACAGATAGCTACATTGATCATCTGCACTTTTTCTCACCACAATCTGTTCTGTTCTTTCAGGTTGGTAACTACCTAGTATTTGAATATTGAAGTGGTACTGATCTGACCATAACCAAGGAATATCGGTATATTCTGTTTCCATGCCCAACATCGATTTTGCAGCTGCAATTGCTTGGTTCTGCGCATTTGCCCATGACTGAATGCAATAACCTTAACTTGGATGGATTGCGACATCAATCCAGAACTCGCCACCTGGACCAAAATCTTTGCGATAAGGAATCGAGAGACGTAACCAGCTTGCACCAGTATTGGCATACGTCGTCTTGCTGACAAACTGAGATCCAACTCATCCTTGCATCCTCATTTGTTTTATATATAAAACATTATTTGATATAACAAACTTTAATAAAAATACTCCTATGATGTTTTTTATGTAAAACTATATATATTGTTTAAAATCATAAGCTTGATATTTATTACACATTCATTTACGTTTTACTTAGAAAATTTTGTTTTATATATAAAACTATCTTTTAACTCTACTTTGCAGTTAGAATAGATTCTTAAGAAAATTAAATTTTTAATGCTTTGCGTTTTTCTAGGAAAATTAAGCTGATGAACCAAACGATAGAAACAGACTCTCAAGAATCTGAACTCACAAAAAATGATGATCGCTATTTAGTACCCGGTTTGGTACGAGGCTTAGCAATTTTGCAGGCATTTGATCAACAAACTCAAGAAATGACGATCACTGAGATCGCTGAAATTTTGGATGTAAATCGTTCTAGTGCTTTCCGTCTGATTTACACGTTAGAATCATGTGGCTTTCTTAGAAAAGCATCTCAAAAAACCTATGCACTTGATTCAAAGGTGATGGAACTCGGCTTTAACAGTTTGTCTAAACAGTCTCTTTTAGATTTAGCAACACCGTTGATGAAGGAACTACGCGATCAAACTAAACTTGCAGTACATTTGTCCATTTTAGAAGGTACACATATTGTCTTTATCAACAATGTGCAATCGAATGGAACATTTACTAGCAATATAGGTCTAGGCACTCGCTGGCCTGCTCATGCGACTGTGATTGGACAAATGCTATTAGCAGACTTATCTGAAACTGAAATCCGTGATCGCTATAAAAATTTCAACCAATGGGAAACTTTTTCTGAACTCACCCCAAAGAATCTTAAAGAGCTACTTCAACGCCTCAGTTTTGTTAAAACACAGCGATCTATGGTCAGTTGGGGACATTACAATCATGATATGGCAGCTTGTGGCGCTCCAATTTTCAAACAATCTACAGGAAAAATGACTGCTGTATTGTCTGTAAGCTGCCCTTTAGCAACCTATGAAGAACACTATTTTAAAAATGAAATTGCAGAGATGGTTATCCAAACAGCGGATAAAATTTCTAAATTTATTTATTAGACTAAGATTAAGATCATTTTTCTAAAACATTTAGACATTGAGTGTATTCATTAAAATTTTTAGTGAATACTCATCAAAGTAAATTAATTTCAAAATACTGCGAAATAAAAAAGCCCTTGTATCAAACAAGGGCTTTTTTATTAATTTGGCAGAGGATCAAGGACTCGAACCTTGACGAACGGTTTTGGAGACCGTCATGCTACCATTACACCAATCCT